>NZ_BAAFHL010000002.1:0-159839 GCF_042849955.1 Chryseobacterium barbadense | reverse complement strand
CTGTATTGGAATTAAGAAAATAATCCCATTTACTTTTTGACGCTTTCTGATCAAGCTTTCCGGCACGGTAAAGATCAGCAGGTTCTGCCATATCTTTCGGAATACATAAAGCAGCTAAACCTAAGCAGAGAAATACCAATCCTATATAGACAGATTTGAAAGCCGATTTAGCAGCCAGCCAGAACGGAATAAATGATGCAATAATTAAAAGCCCTAATAATGCAAAGTTTTTTAAATTAAACATTCCGCTATCCCGTAAATTCTGTTCTATCTCCGCTTTGCTATAGTTTAAAATATCTGCCCCCAACAGTTTATGGGTTTCAGAAAAATATAAGAATAAAATGTAATGTGCGATAACAACAAATAAACCTATAATAATGGTTACTGTCTTTGCCCAGCTTTCTTTTATAAAATTCAGCAGTATATAGACCACTCCGGTTCCGAAAATAATCTTAAACATAAAGATAAAGTTATCCAGGAAAAGACCTTTGGCAATAATTGAAATATTCAGCCCTGAAACATAATACCGGTACCAAAACCACTCTACAGCTATTCCTAATAAAAACAGGCCGGAGAAAACGGCTGCGAACATGCCCCATGTTCTGAGGCTCATTTTCAGAATAGCGGACATTCTTTCCTTAAAAGGTAAATGCTGTGTGCTTTGATTAAAGCCTTGTCTCGTCATTTCTCCCCAGCTATGAGACTTTTTAAAATAATCTATAAATCCCTTCACACTTGCCTTGACAACAATAGGATGAAAATAAAAAGGTTCTAAAAAAGCGGTTCCGATTAATGTAAGAAAGTCCTTTCTTTTGGTGTACACCTGCCTGCTGACCAGATCTACCAATATACCATATATGGAATAAAGGAAACCGGTGGAGATCACTAAAGCAAACAACACGGTAAAAAATGACCAGTTGATAATTCCCAGCAATAAAAACACAATGAAAATAATGTACCCCAGAAACTCAACCAAAGGGCCTAAAAATTCAAAAAAGAGCCAATACGGAAGACTAATCATTCCTAGTTTTCCATATTTTGGATTAAATATAAGTCTTCGATGTTTCCAAAGGGTTTCCATGGTTCCGCGCATCCATCTGTTACGCTGTTTTTTAAGTATTTCTTTTGTCTCAGGAACTTCAGTCCAGCATAAAGGATCGGGAACTGTGATCACTTCATAAGGTTCTTTCTTTTCTTCCATATACTTTCGCATCCGGACAACCAATTCCATGTCTTCTCCTACCGTATTTTTATCATATCCACCGCATGCCAATACAATTTTCCTGTCGAAAACGCCAAACGCCCCCGAAATCAGGATAAGTCCGGATGCCCGTGACCATGCCATTCTACCCAGTACAAAAGCTCTGATATATTCTAAAGCCTGAGTTTTCCCTAACAGGGTTCTAGGCATATTAACATCTACCACTTTACCATTTTCAATCTTACAATTATTGGCAAGGCGAATTACCCCGCCACAGGCAATGATTTTTTTATCTGTTTCTTCCAAGAATGGTTTTGCGAGACGAAGAATAGCGTCCTGCTCAAGAATACAATCCACATCAATGCAAACAAGATAATCTCCCGAAGAAACATTGATTCCTACATTCAGGGCATCTGCCTTACCGCCATTTTCTTTATCGACTACAATAAGCTTTTTAAAGGCCGGATTCTTGCTTTTATAAATGCTTCTTATTGCATTGGTTTGTATTTCACCCTGTACAAAGAAAGATATGGATTCCAATTCATACGCTTCGATAAGCTTTTGTATGGAATCATCTTTGCTTCCGTCATTGACAATAATAATTTCCAGATTATGGTAATAGAGTGATAAAAGTGATCTTACGTTTTCCACTATGGTCATCCCTTCATTGTATGCCGGAGCGATAAGACTAAAAGTCGGAGCATTGGGATTAACAGCGATAATATTGTAATCGGTAAATGCATTTTCCTTCTTATAGCGTATCACTGCTCCTAAAGCATATACTCCTATCCATCCATAGATAAGAGCTACCGCCGAACCATAGAGCAAAAATACCCATATAACAATTTCGTAGACAATGTGTGAAAATTCTAGCATACTTTTTCCTGTAAAGCGTGTTTGATAATTTGAACCAATTGTTCTGATGAACCCTGATCATTGGCAACCTGTACCAGGTAATCGTGATGGCCCAATGAAAAAAGAGCTTCTGCCGAATAAATTTTGACTGCTGAAAAAGGGCTCTCCACCAATTGATGCTGTAAAAAACCCGCACAACATTGTTCTTTCAAAACCCGCATTACTCTGAGAATCTCAAGCTGCACTTCAAAAGGCTGTTCAGGATAGATATTCGTAAGTTCTGTAATGGTGGAGGAGTTTTCCAGTGACTGGAGGGCTTTCACAGCTTGTATTCTTACTTCTACAGAGGAGTGATATAGCAAATTCATCACTGCCGGATAAAAAGATAAAAGCTGGAATTTCTTCAGTAATCGAAGTGTGAAAATAATAACGGTATCGTTGGGGCTTTCAAGCCAACTTTTAAGAATGTCTTCATGATCCGCAGGAATATGCGTAATGGAAAGAAGTAAACGTAGCTGCTGCCATTCTGAAATTTTGGTAGAGATGGTATCCAAAAAACGCAATCCTTCAAATCCTTTAAAACTCACCATCGCATATTGAGCTTCCTGATACACCTGAGCTGAAGGATGTTTCAGGAACAATGAAATTTCCGGCAATGCTTCTTCAACATTCATTGCCGTAAGTTCCTGTATTCCTCCCGCAATGAGGTAAGGCTTCTTTTGATTAAGCTTTTTAAAGGCTTCGTCCTGAAGATTATAATCATTAAACAAATCTTTTATTTTGTTCTGCGCAGTGCCTGAAAACTTATTATCCGTTTCTACCAGTTTTTGCAGGAATAAATTCCTGAATAAAGGATAACCTGAAAATACTGAAAATCCGTCATTTGACGAGTCTATTTCTCCTTTATCATATACAATAGTTTCGGTTACTTTTTCATTAATGAGATCAGACCATTTTGAAACCCGGGCAGATTCTTTATATTGGTAAAAACTGTAAATAAGCACTACTAAAATTAATAATACGACTAACGACAGCATTCCTAAAAAAACGAGGAAAAGGTAATGAATTGAGCTTGAATCGGCTAAAAATAGCATTGTTATTTTTATTTTGGAGCAAATCTTTTAATTCTTAACATCAACTCATTAGGACTGAATGGCTTCACAATAAAATCGGAAGCTCCCATATCAAAAGCATTCAGTACTACTTCTTCCTGCCCCATACTGGAAAGCATAATGACAGGTATTTTTTTTTCCATTGTTTTTATGGATGACAGTATTTCAATGCCCGAGGCAAAAGGCATCATGATATCTGTGATGGCAAGATCCACCTCTCTGGTTTTTAAAGTATCAATAGCATCTTTTCCGTTGCGGGTAAGAATCACTTCATGTCCTTCTTTCAATAATTTGTGTTCAATAGTTTTCAAAATCAGTTCGTCGTCTTCAGCGATTAAAATCAACATAAATTATTTTTTATTGTATTAAACCTTTAATTAAGTTGAGCCCTATAGTCATTTCTTCGGCAATTTCCTCCTGCATGGAGGCATAATCATTAGTCTCCTCAATTTTATTTTCCCATTTGGCAAATGATTGGGCGAGTTTGAGCAAGCCTGCCACTCCCGCAGTTCCTTTTAGTTTATGAAGAAGCGCTTTGACGACAGCTAAATCTTCTTGTACTGACGCCTGTTTTAGTTCTTCATTGGAAGCGCTAAGCTCCTGGATCACCAGATTCAGAAATACTTTTCTAAAATCTTCGTCATCTCCTGTCTGTTCATTCAAAAGATTAATATCCAGATGTTTTTCCAACTCTAAAGAACTGCTATCCTGAGTTTTGTTGCTATGATGAGACATGTGCTTATTAAGCATTTCCAGAAGATCATTCTGCCTTAATGGTTTAGGAAGGAAATCGCTCATGCCCGCTTCAAGGCATTTTTCTTTTTCTCCTAAAATATTGCCCGCCGTAACTCCGATAATGGGAACGGTTTTATAATCTGACAACAAGCGTATCTGCTTTGTCGCTTCGATTCCATCCATTACCGGCATCTGAACATCCATCAGCACAAGATCAAAATGTTTTGCTTTACATAGCTCTAATGCCTGAAGCCCGTCTGTAGCCTCCGTTAACTGCGCATCTGGTATCAATGACTTCATCATTTTATGATTAAGCACCATATTCACAGGATTATCATCCACCAGCAAGACCTGAAGGGAAGGTGCAAACACCGGCTGTTCTGCTGATGTCGATAAAACCGTTCCACCCATATCTTTTTCAGTATTTTTTGAAGCCCTTTTCAATGTCCTGTACAGTTCTTCAGATTTTATAGGTTTAAGCAGGAAATAAGAATCTTCATCACGGCGGAAGGAATTGAGAACATCGTGTTCTTCCGAAGAGGTGTGCAAAACAACCAGTGGTGAATGCTCTCCCTGCGCATTAAATAATTCTTTGATTTTCTCGATGGTTTCAAGCCCCGAAATCACCGGCATATGATAATCCATTAAAATCACATCAAAACGTTCTCCTTGCATCAATATATGAAGGGCCTCCATTCCATTCGCAGCAAGCTTGGAATCAATGTTTTTATAAGCCAGCATGTGTTGCAGGATGATTCTGTTGCTTTCATTGTCATCTACTACAAGCACCTTATTAAGCTTCAATTCTTCATCTTCTTCAGGGCAGGACATTTCATAAGGAACCTGGATATCAAAATAAAATACAGACCCTTTTTGCAGCTCACTGTTAAGCGAAAGCTTGCTTCCCATATACTTCAGGATATTGTTTGAAATGGTAAGTCCCAATCCTGTTCCCCCGTAACGCTTGCTCACCGAACTGTTCTCCTGGGTGAAGGCATCAAAAATATGTTGCTGCTTTTCTAAAGGAATTCCAATTCCGGTGTCTCTTACAGCAAACCTCAACGTAATATTTTTATCGTCTAAAGCCAGTTTTTCAACTTTCAGCTCAATTTCACCATGCTCTGTAAATTTAACAGCATTTCCAAGGAGGTTGATCAGCACTTGCTTAAGGCGTGATTCATCCACCCATATGGTTTTCGGCAAACCCTGCTCTACATTCAGAAGCAGTTCTATATTTTTTTTCTGAGACTGGTAAAGGATTACATTAACCACCTGGCTTACCATATCATACATGCTGGATCTTTCTACTAAAAGGTCCATCTTTCCGGATTCTATTTTGGAAAAATCAAGAATATCATTGATAATATTGAGCAGATTTTCACCCGATTCATTAATATAGTTCAGATATTGAGTCTGTACTTCATTGAGTGGTGTTTTTAGTAAAAGATCTGAAAACCCGATCACCCCGTTGAGAGGAGTCCTGATTTCATGGCTCATATTGGCTAAAAACTCAGATTTGGCTTTGCTGGCAATATCTGCCATATTTTTGGCTTTCTTAAGCTCTTCATTTGTTTTCACCACATTGGTGATATTTTGTGCCGAAATAATGATACCACCGATATCACCTGAAAGATACCACGGTCTTACTTCGAGATTGTAATGTTGCCTGCCTTCTTTATGGAAGCCGTCTATAGGCATATTCTCATTTTTATACGCTTTACCTTTTAAAGCTTCTTCATAAATCTTTTTTCTGTCTTCAGGTACATCTGAAACCTCGAACATACTTTTTCCTACAAGCTCTACATCATTCATCCGGAATTCATCTTTCCAGCGGCTGCTCACCGAAAGATAATTGAGGTCTTTATCAAGCATAGCCACAGGTGCGGGAACATAATTAACGAATGACTGCAACATGGCTTCTTTTTGAGCCAACTCAAGGTAAACTTTCTTGAAGGCATCAATATCCTGGATGATTCCGAATACTTTAGTACACGCTTCATCTTCAAATTCCGGTATCCCTTTTACTCTTACCCAGATAGTCTCCCCGTCATTCCGTATAAGCTGAAGCTCTTCATCATAAGGTATCCCTTCTTTAACCGCCCTGTCAAATAGGAAATCCATCTTTTTTCTGCTTTCTTCTTCATAAAAGTTCAAAGCATTTTCAAAAGTAGGTTCAAACGTTTTCTCTACTCTATGAATATCTCTTGTAGATTGTGACCAAAATACAGAATTGTTTTTAAGGTTAATTTCCCATCCTCCTACCTGAGCGACAGCACTGGTTTGCTCAAGCATTTTCTTTGCATATACAAGATCTCTTTCCAGGCTCATTCTTTCCGTTACATTCAGGGCTGTACTGATCACATAAGGGTTTCCTTCTTCATTGATTTCAACCAGATTGTGGTATATCCAGATCATTTCTTCGCCTTCTTTTGTTTTCAGGATCATGGTTCCGAAATCTTCTTTATTCTCGTTGATCCGTTGTATGTATTGTTCAAGCAAAGGCCAGTTTTTTTCAGGCACAAGATCTTTCAGGTTCAGCCCTTTAATTTCATCTGCTTTATAATGCAGGGTTTCCCTGCCTTTTTCATTCACAGCCAGAATATATCCTTCCATATCATGCATACTCATAAGACCTATTGCATTTTCAAAGAAACTTCTGAATCTTCGCTCGGAACTCTCCAGTTTCATCTTTTCTTCAATAAGATGGGTGATATTGATGCCGAAACATAAAATTTCGGTGCCATCCTGGTTCTTTTTTAATGACCACTCAATAATGACAGTTGACTGATCAATCTTTGTGGAAGTAGTGAATTTATATTCTTCTTCTTTTTCGGAGAAATCTTCTACCTGTGATCTTAATACAGGGCAATGTTCTCCCAAAAAAGTTAAAAAGTTCTGATTTTGTGCCTGATTCTTTTTTATACCGAATGTTTTTTCAAAAGCCGGATTTACATCTTTAATCATTAAATGTTTATCCAGAACACCAATAAGGTTATTAGAAATACTGAAGGTCTCTTCAAAATATTCGGCTTGAATATTTTTTCTTTTTCCCATCAGCAATTTCATAATTGCATCACCTATTTTCTTAAGTAACCTTATCTGATCTTCCGAAATTGCCCTCGGCTTATAATCAATAACACAAAGGGTGCCCATTACAAAACCTTCATCATCCAACAGAGGAACCCCTGCATAAAAACGAATCCCACCGTCTATCATGATCTGATTACTGCAAGATCTGTGATCCAATAATGTATCATTAATGACCAGAACTTCTCCGCTGGCAATAGAGTATTGACATATTGTGTCTTCACGGTTCACAAAATCCAATGGCAATCCCACACAACTTTGAATGGTCTGTGTATCACTTTCCATCATAGCGATAAGAGATGCGGGGCAATCGGTAATCATGCTTGCCACTTCCGCAAATACATCCAATTGTGGTTCTTTTCCCAAATTTAAAAGCTCGAAAAAGGCCATTTTTTTGAGGCGCTCATCTTCATTCCCAGGAACAGAATATTTATTCATATATACTTTAAATAAGTTAAGTGAGTTCCATTTTTAGTGAAATACACGTAAAAGCAAGTTACAAATTAATTCGAATAGGATTATAAAAAAAGTTACAATAAACACATATATGTAATAATTTAATAAATAATTCAAATTATAACACGAAACAAATCACCAATATCAAGTATTGATTAACAGAGGCTTACATGATTAATAACTAAATATAATTCACCCTTAAGACATAATTCCTTTCACCATTAATAAATGTGATTTTCATAATTCATTAGAGAAAGAGAAGTCAAAAATATTCTTAATAAATGGTATTATACATTAAAAAGTAGAAGCGGGCTAAGGCCCGCTTCTACTTTTTAATAATTGTATTAATAAATTCCACTGATCGGTGTAAAACTAATTCTGGGATTTCTTTATGGGGTGTATGGCCAATATCTGGAATAATATATTTCTCTGCGATTCCATTTACCTGGCTGATCGTTTTTTCAACCTGATCCAGAGTACCATATTCATCTGCTTCTCCCTGGATAAATAATAACGGACAGTTTATACCGGGTAAGAGATATTCAATATTCCAGCTTCTGAACCGATCGCTTAGCCAAGTTTCCGTCCATGCTTTAAATAGCATATCTACCTTATCTCCATGGTATTTTTGCAGACGTTCTCCCAGATTAGTCGTTTGGTAAGCCTCAAAAGCATCTTTAACACCTTTTACCGTGACATCTTCTACAAAAATATGTCCAGCCTCACAGATGACGGCATTGATCTTTTCGGAATATTTACTCGCGGTAATTAAAGCTATGGTTCCGCCATCACTATGTCCAAATAAAATAACATTACGGAGATTTAATGCATTTAACAGATCATTCAATACATCTGCTTCCTGCTCCATATAATTGTTTTGTCTCTCATGAGTGGGCATTGGGCAGGATTTTCCGTAACCCAACCGGTCATACAACAAAATATTGCATTGAGCTTCTGCAGCAATCTTAGCCGGGAAATCCCGCCAAAGCTGTGCACAGCCTAAAGAATCATGCAGGAAAACAATAGTGGGCTTATTTTCAAACGAATTGTTGTATTCTATATAAAGGGCTTTCCCTTTGATTTCAATGGATTTACTTTTTATCAAAACTCAAACTTCATTAGAATGCAGGCATTTTTGTTTCCTCAAATTCTCTCAATAGATTATTGAAAACGGTTTCTACCGGAAGAATCTCATCAATTAAAGCTGAAACCTGACCTATTTCCACCTCTCCTTCTTCCATATCACCTTCAAACATTCCTTTTTTGGCTCTGGCTCTTCCTAAAGCGGTTACTAAAGCTTCCGTATTTCTTCCAGTCTGGTAGATGGTTTCGAGCTCATTGAAAAACTTATTTTTCACCATTCTCACAGGGGCCAGCTCCTTTAATGTAAGATGGGTGTCTCCTTCCTGAAGTTCCGTTATCTTCTTCTTCCAGTTTTCATGAGCACTTGCTTCAACCGTTGCGGCGAAACGGGAGCCTATCTGAACTCCGTCTGCTCCTAAGATCATAGCTGCTTTCATTTGGGAACCTAAAGCAATTCCTCCTGCTGCGATCAATGGTTTGGAAATGTGTTTTCTGACGTTCGGGATCAGGCAGAAGGTGGTGGTTTCATCTCTTCCGTTATGTCCTCCGGCTTCAAAACCTTCAGCTACCACTGCATCTACTCCTGCATCTTCGCATTTCATGGCAAATTTTGTAGAGGATACCACGTGAGCCACTTTCAGTCCTTCTTTCTGTAAAGTTTCCGTATAGGTTTTAGGATTTCCCGCAGAGGTAAAGACAATTTTCACGCCTTCTTCCAGAATGATCTGAATCACCTCATCAAGATTGGGATACAACATGGGAACATTCACTCCGAAAGGCTTATCTGTAGCCTGTTTACATTTCTGAATGTTTTCTCTTAATATATCGGGATACATACTTCCAGCTCCTATTAAACCTAATCCGCCACAGTTTGAAACGGCGGAAGCCAGCCTCCATCCTGAGTGCCAGATCATTCCTGCCTGGATGATTGGATATTGAATATTAAAAAGTTGTGTGATTTTATTCTGATTACCTTGCATTTCGTGAAGCTTTTTCGCTGAATTGAAATCTATAAAATTGCTCATGTTGTAAAAATACTAAAAACAAAGGTTCTTGAAAAATTTTATCCGGAAACATGAATAAAAAAAACCTCCAGATTTTCTGAAGGTTTTAATTTTTATTTATTGATTGATTCTTTTTTCCAGTTGGCTTTAAAGTTACAGGAATCATAACGTCCGTCTATGGAAATAAAAGTTGTCGGAAGCTTGGAGTTGACAAACTTTTCAACCATTTCGTTTCGTTTTTTGTTAAGCGCCATCTGCTTGATTCTGTCGTAATCTGTTTCAAGAGTGATCTGGTGAGCAGGAATTACCTCTTCAATTTTAACAATTTTAACAACTTTTCTTCTGTTATCTTCGTCTTCAAAAGCTGTGGTGATGTCACCTTTATTTAATCCTGCTAATTCATAGCTGATGGTTCCAGGAACAGATTCTCTCTCAATTTTGCTTGAACCGTCCGCACCCGGAATTAAACCGGCATTGAATTTAGTTCTTTTATCATCAGAATATCTGAACGCCACATCTTTAAAAGTCATTTTCCCATCAACGATTAAAGTTCTTAGACTGTCTAGTTTATTCTTAGCCGTCTTAACTTCCTCATCTGTAGGAGTAGCTTTTAAGAGAATGTGCCTTGCATCATATATTTTCCCCGATTTTCTTACTAGCTGAATCAAATGGTATCCGAATTCGGATTCCACAGGTTCTGAGATTTCTCCCTCCTGAAGGTTTAAAGCAGCAGCTTCAAACGGTTTTACCATCTGTCCTTTATTAATGTTTTTGTATAATCCTCCATTAGCCGCTGAACCTTCATCTTCTGAATAGATTCTTGCCTGGCTTTCAAAACTCTCTCCGCCCTGAATATCCTGCTTGATCTTTTTCAGCTTGTTGATAAGTTCTTCTTTATGAGCTTCTGTAAGTTTAGGATACATCATGATCTGAGCCAGGGAAATTTCATCTTTTACTTCCGGAAGCTGCATTTTATACATATTGTAGAAATCCGTTACCTCATTAGGAGTAACGTCTGCTTTTTCTGTAACCCTCTGATATTTTGCCTGACCATAGTACGTATCGGTATCGATTTTCTCGATAGCGTTCTTCATTTCATACCCTGTTCTGAATTTATATGCTGCAAGCATGGTTTTTTCATCCGGGAATTGGGAAAGCAATTGATTATATTTAGCGTTCGCCTGTTCTTTAATAGCTGCCGAACGGTTTTCAATCAAAGTATCTTTTTTCGCTTCATAAACAAGAAGCTTGTTATTGATCAGATTTTCCAAAAACTCACACTTATCTGTATTGGATGCTCCCTGCTGCTTTGCATAATTCATCTGTTCGCTTACATCAGACTCCAGAACAATTTCATCCCCGATCACCGCTGCAATCCCATCTACCAACTGCCCCTGCTGTAATTGAGCTTTTGCATGCCCGGAAAACAACATCATAAAAACACCTAAAAGAAAAGTGATTTGTAGTTTATTTATCATTATACTATTTAAATAAGTTGCAAATTTAGAATTCTTAATGAATTACACTCAATTTTTTATTATAAATATTTCTTAAAAAGACCCATTTATTGCAGTTCGACATCAAATGTCGTCAATTCTTTGAATTGTCTTAATCTGCTGAACATATCTGATTCCGTTACTTCCTGAAGTCTTTCGGTTCCAAATTTCTCAACGGTGAATGAAGCCATTGCAGAACCTACGATTAATGCAGACTTCATTGTTTCGAAATCGAATTTGCCTTTTTTTGCCAGATAAGCCGCAAAACCTCCCGCAAAAGTATCTCCGGCTCCGGTAGGATCAAATACTTCTTCCAGCGGAAGCGCAGGAATAGCGAAAATTTTGTTATCATGGAAAAGTAGTGCGCCATGCTCTCCTTTTTTAATGATCACAAATTCAGGCCCCATGGTATGAATTTTTTTAGCTGCTTTTACCAGTGAATATTCTCCTGAAAGCTGTCTTGCCTCTTCGTCATTAATAGTGATGACATCTGTTTTGGCAATCATATCCATTAAAGTATCCCAAGCGGTGTTCATCCAGAAGTTCATCGTATCCAGGATTACCAGTTTAGGACGCTGATTCATTTTTTCAAGAACAGATAGCTGAACTCCGGGATGCAGGTTCCCTAAGAGCAAAATTTCGGAATCCTGCATGGAATCAGGAATTTTAGGATCAAAATTTTCCAGAACATTCACTTCGGTTACCAAAGTATCCCTGGTGTTCAGATCGTTATGATATTTTCCTGACCAGAAAAACGTTTTCCCATCCTTTACAATTTCAATACCCTCGATGTTCACATCTCTGTCGGTAAGCAAATCCAGATATTCCTGAGGGAAATCACCTCCTACTACGGAAACAATTCCTGATTTCACTCCTAAAACGGATGAAGTCAACCCGATAAATGTGGCTGCGCCTCCTAAAATTTTATCTGTTTTACCAAAAGGGGTCTCAATTGCATCAAATGCAACGCTTCCTACAACTAAAAGTTTCATATATTTTTCAATGTATTTTTATACGTAATTATTTTTTCCATTCAAATGTGTCCAGCAGGTGCATCATGTCTTTTTTGATGTAATTAACTGCGGGAGCCAGTGAATCCGGCTTTGGTCTTGTGTTAAAGTATAAATAAGCCGTCACAAAATGTCTTGTGCTGTCTGTAGCATAAAACTGAAGGTTAGAGGCACTTTGTCCTTTTAATTCATAAAAGTTTCCATATACTTTTCTTTCAGGATATTCGAAAGATTTTGTATCGATAGCACTCGCTTTAATGGTATGCTCATACACCATTTTCTCCGCTTCTTTGATATGGTCTGCAAAGTCATTCTTAATTGGATAATAAGTAATGAAGACTTTTGCCTTCATTTTCGGGTAATTAAGATAATACCAACAAGGTCTTTTGGCGTCTGTAATGGTGGCAAAATCGGAATACTCAAAACCGTATGCACAATCCTTATCCAGTTTCTGATATTTAGGCGCGGGATATTCGAGACGAAGCTCCCCGTATGGCTTGGGAACAGGATCTTTTCCACAGGACCATAACAGCAATGATGCAAAAATAAAAATGACTTTTTTAATCATTTTGCAAAAGTACAAATTAGATTTTAGATTTAAGAAGACAAATTTCAGTCTTTCAGTGAGTTTTGAATATAATTTTCCAGCGGTTTGGGAAAAGATTTTTCATGGGAACCTTCAAAGTCTGTAATGAGGTATTGATTTTGCGCTATAAAGTTATTCCAGACAGGTTCTGAAACCACATCCACATTAGAAATCTCAATTGTCAGATTTTTATGTGTTAGTTTATGATTGATGGTTTTTACTTCTTTACTGAACGGTTCCAGTTCCTCAGGAATAACAGCCGGAAATTCAAAGAGCTTTTTCCAGATGAAGTCGTCTTTTCTTTGCTGAATAAGAAACTGACCGTTTCTGTGCACGAAATAGTATTTCAGATGAAGGTCTTCACTTTTTGCTTTTTTGGTTTTTACAGGAAATTCCGAAACTTTATGAAGCGAAAATGCCAAACAGTCTTCTTGTAAAGGACATTCTCCGCATAATGGATTTTTAGGTTTACAGATTTCTGATCCGAGGTCCATCATAGCCTGGTTAAAATCTCCTACATTTTCAGGCAGAATTAAAGTTGCTAATTCCGAGAAGTAAGCAAATGCCCTCGAATTGGAAATATCAAAATCATCTGCAAAAATCCGGCTCAACACTCTGTAAAAGTTTCCGTCCACTGCCGGAATTTTACCCCCGAAACAAATGCTGGTAATGGCAGCAGCAGTATATTTCCCTACTCCATTTAATTTCAGGATCTCATCATATTGAGACGGGAAAACACCGCTGTAATCGTTCATGATCTGTCGGGAAGCTTTGTGTATGTTGATGGCCCTGGAGTAATATCCCAGACCTTTCCAATACAGCAAAACCTCATTTTCTTCAGCTTTAGCCAAAGTTTGTACATCAGGAAACCTCCGGATAAAATTATTATAATGATTCAGCCCCTGACTAATCCTTGTTTGCTGAAAAACAATTTCACAGATCCAGATTTTGTACGGATCTTTTGTCTGTCTGAAGGGTAAATCCCTGGCATTTTTCCTATACCAGCTCAGAAGCTTGTTGCCTATGTATAAAAATTTCGAGTCTTTATTATTCTTGTCCAAAAAAGTCATCTCATTTAATCCTGCAAAGATAAGCTTATTTGTTTTCCTTAGCCACAGAATATACGGAAGCTCCCTTGAGCCATTGGTATTTAAGGTTTTTTTCTTTGGCAATAAAACGATATCCTTTAAGCTTTTGTAGATAGAGGTACATGGAATCTTTTTTTAGTTTCAGCCTGTAATTGGAAAGGAACTGCAATGGATAATTAATGGCAGAATCCCTAGTGGTTTTCACTAATTCTCCTGAACTGACCTTATAAATGAAAACTGCTTTTCCCCTGCCAGAAGAACTGTCTGCAAGTTTTACATCTGAGGTTGCAATGACCAATTGACTCTGATCATAGCATTCTTCTTCACTCATTACGTAAGCTTTTCCTTCATGTCGTTCATCGGCAAAAAGGTCTATTTTATGTTCAGGACGCTGTAGTTTTTTATCTTCACAGCTTATCAGAAAAGCTAAGAAAAATAAAGGTAAAGCATAAATAACTCTACTTTTGATCATATTAATTTTCATATTATGGTAGAAAAAAACCGATGTAAAGTTGCATCGGTTTTTTATAGATATTAAGTTCAATTTTATTCCTGAGCGTATTCTGCATCCCATTCGTTACCATCATCTCCTTTATGCCCGTCCAATTTAATAACGAAGCTTTTAGTAGGGAAATAAGGGGTTAAACGGATGTCCAGCCATACTCTGTCTTTGTTCACTTTATCCTGTTCAAAACGAACGATCTTGAATTTTTCAATCAGTTTATCCGGGCCTTTGATACCGTCTAAGAAGGTTACGATCTGTCTTCTCAAATCGTCTTCGTTTCTTGCATTCCAGTTTTCGAAAGCACGTCTGTTTAAGAAATCTAATAGAACTTTCGTTACATAATCAAATACACGAACCACGGAATAGGTTTGAAGTCCGATATTGTCTCCGGTAAATAATGTTTTTGCCGAGAAAGCCATAATTTTACCATATTCATTTACCATTGGTACCAGTCCCATTTTTTCCAGCTGGGAAATTTCGCTTTTCTTCAGCTCGAATTTCACGGCATCCACTTCGTTGATATTGCCATGCTTTTTACCTGCTGCAACCTGAGACATCAATGTTTTATGGATTTTTCCGGCTAATGAGGTGGAAGGTGGAAGCTCTACATTTTCTTCTTCCCCTACTTCTTCAGCTTTACCACGTCCTACAAGCCAGTTGCAGGTCATAATCACGTTACTTCGGTGCAGCTCTCCCCCTGTAAGATTGGCTGAGTGGAAAAGATCTACCACATCATCCGGCTTATCAAGATTGGCGAAATCCGTAACCATCATTACTTTGTTTTCGTTACAGATTTTAGCCCATTTTTCAATGACTTTATTAGAACCTAAATACCCGGGAATGGCCAGGATAGAATAGTTATCTCTAAGATCCAGACGATCATAGTAGTTTTTAAATTCTTCAGCAATCGCATCAATGAAAAGCGGGTTATCCAAATCACTTACCTGATCAAGACTGGCGTTGACGATATTTACATTGTCTACTTTATCTAATTCCGTATTTTTATAGAATTGAGCCACAGTTCTGTAGTTGGTTTCCAGCTGACGAACCGCATCAAGGGCATTTTTCAGGTTTCTTTTTAAACTCTGATCAGCCTGTTGTGCTTTATTTTTGCAGGTTTCTGCCATTTTATCGGCGGATTCGTTCCCTTCTAAAAGGCTTATCCAAAGGTTGATTTTTTGAAGTAATTCTTTTCTTTCGTCTGCTTTATTGCTATCATTAAGGAAAATTTCTTTCCTTGCTTTTCTTGTAGGGTTCATATTGGCAATGCCATCCACAACGGATTCAACAAAGCCGAAACCTCCCATTTTATTAAGTTCGGCCAGTGGGTTCCCCTTCGGTTTACCCGCCTGTTGCTGTTGACCCTGTTGTTGGCCTTCTGCTGCCTGTAGTTTACTGTCCATGATTAAAGTCTTTTAATTATTTTTCAAGTTCTTGTGCCACTTCTTTCAATACTTCCACAAATGCAGCTCTTGTCTGCTCGTTTTCCAGCATATTACGCAGAATTTTATTCGTTTTCAGCTGGCGTACAATTTTATTGTACTGCTCCTGTTCCATACTAAGCTGTTGTAAATAATTTGAATTCTGGGTAAGATTTTTGGGTGTGAAATCCGCAAGATTCTGAAAACGGAATTCCTCTTCTACCACTCCACCGTCTTCCGTTTCATGCTGTACGCTCACAGAAGGTTGAAAATGTTTGAAGACGTCATCCACAGTCTTTAATCCTGTTACAATTTCAGGGGTATAAGACTCCTCGGTAGTAAGCTGACTTACAATGAGTGATTTATTCTCTTGTATTTCCTGAATAGCTTCATTAGCGTCTACTTTGACTTCGTTTCCGCCAACACCATAATTGAACATTGCCATATTATTATTATTTTGAGATTTTTGATTTTGGTGAGGATTGTTTTTAAAGTAACCTGTTGCAGATTCGAACATGCCACCAATCCAATGTTTAAATTTAAAAAAAAACTGTAACATACAAAATTTTGTTAAGATTTTTCTTGAAATATTTAATTTAATTCATTATGTATCAATTAAAAAATAGCATTTAATGATGTCACTAAACTATGAAAAATAAATAAAAAAACGCATCATTCAGATGCGTTTTCTTTTCTAACAATTGTCGGTAACACTATTACCAGATTTTTATCCTGTCCTGAGGAGCTTTATACATTTTATCACCAGGCTTTATATCAAATGCCTTGATAAAGGAATCCTGATTGACTAACGGACCAAATGCCCTGAAGTACCCCGGTGAGTGCGGGTCTGTTTTTACCTGGTTTACCATATGCTGATCCGTAGATTTTGTTCTCCATACCGTAGCCCAGCTCATGAAGAATCTTTGATCCTGAGTGAATCCGCTGATTAATCCCGGATTACCATGATCTTTCAGATACATTTGAAGGGCGTCATAAGCAACGGCTACTCCGCCTAAGTCCCCAATATTTTCACCGCTTGTAAATTTACCGTTCACAAAGCTTCCTTTTACCGGCTCATAAGCATTGTACTGAGCTGCCAATTGCCCCACTTTTGCATCAAAGTTCTTACGGTCTTCATCTGTCCACCAGTTATTCAGGTTTCCGTCTCCGTCGAATCTTGAACCACTGTCGTCAAATCCGTGAGAAATTTCGTGCCCGATAACGGCTCCAATTCCTCCGAAATTCACCGCTGCGTCCGCTTTAGGATTATAGAAAGGCGGCTGAAGAATAGCTGCCGGGAAAACAATCTCATTGTTTGAGCCGTTATAGTAAGCATTTACCGTTTGAGGAGTCATTCCCCATTCTGTTTTATCTACCGGTTTTCCTACTTTTTCCAGACTTCTCTGATATTGCCAAGCTGCAACATTCTGAAGATTGGAGTATAAAGTGGCTCCCTGTTCCGGAGAGTTTACTTTTAATTGAGAATAATCTTTCCATTTATCCGGATAAGCAATTTTCACACTGAATTTAGATAACTTTTCCTGCGCTTTCACTTTGGTAGTTGCCGACATCCAATCCAGGTTATTAATATGGGTTTTGAATGATTTCAACAGGTAATCGATGTAGGTTTCCATCTGTTGTTTGGCTTCCGGAGTGAAATATTTTTCAACATACAGCTTCCCGAAGGCTTCTCCAAGCACTCCGTTCACAAGAGATAATCCTCTTTTATCCATCGGACGCTGTTCTTTTTGTCCCTGAAGATATTTGGAATAGAAATTGAATCTGATCTGCTCTAAATTCTGATCAAGATTACTAGCATTTCCATTAATAACATGATATTTAAGGTAATCTTTTACCAGCGGGAGGTTTTTCTGGGTCAGGAACTGATCCATATTCTGATAATATTTCAGCTCTCCGATAATTACTTTATCGGTATTGACTCCTGCTTCCGTTAAATATTTAGCCAGGTTGATGTTTTTAACCAAACCTGATAATTCAGATACTTTTTTAGGATTGTACCTTAGATTGGCATCTCTGTTTTGCTCGAGCGTTAAAAGATATTTAGCCAGCTGCTTTTCAAAAGCCACTACATTCTGAGCTGTCTGGTCTGAGTTTTTATATCCTAAAACACCAAATAATTGAGCTACATAATTCTGATATTCCGCTAACGTTCTGTTGTTGGCTTCATTTTCTTTCTGATAATAGTCTCTTCCTAAACCAAGATCTGGCCCTCCAAGATATACAGCATTCATTTTAGAATCCTTCATATCTGCTCTTACACTCCATCCATAAAAAGAGTTGTCCCCGAACTTTGTTCCTTCCAAAAGATATTTCTGAAGATCATTAAGGTTTTTGATGGCATCGATTTTTGCCAGATCTCCTTTGATGGGAGCCAAACCTTCTGCATTTCTTTTATTGGTATCCATGAAAGAAGCATACAGATTCTGGATTTTCTGCCCTTCTGAGCCTTCTGAATATTTCTCGGAAAGAATTTTATTGAGAATATCCAGGGAAGCGTCATCCACATTTTCTCTCAATGCATTGAAAGATCCCCAGCTTGATTTATCGGAAGGAATCTGAGTGGTCTTTACCCAATTTCCGTTAACATAGCTAAAAAAATCATCCTGCGGACGAACACTTTTATCCATATATGATAAATTGATCCCCTCTTCTTTTACTTCTTGTTTCACAGGTTCTGCCACTGCCACTGCAGTTTCTGTCTTAGTGCTTGTATCAGCAGTTTTTGTTGTACCGCATGAATTTAAAAATACGACCCCTGAGAAGGCAAGTATTCCAATATTTAGCTTTTTCATTAAAAATAATTTTTGATTGAACACAAACTTACCAAATATACGAACTTTAATGATAAGTGATTAATGATAATTGATAAATGGTCAAAAATTGACAGCTGTGAATCCCGGAGTTTAGTTATGAGGTACAGGATTTGGGTTAGACGTTTATTGAGAAAAATGATCAATTATCAAAAAAACCGCTCATTGCTGAGCGGTTCTATTATTTATTGGTAATGATTACCAGATTTTAATTCTGTCTGCAGGTTTTTTATACAGCTTATCCCCTTCTTTTACATCGAATGCTTTATAGAAAGAATCAACGTTGATAATCGGGCCGAAGCTTCTGAAATAGCCAGGAGAATGCGGATCTGTCTTCACCTGGTTGATCATGTATTTTTCACTTGATAATGTTCTCCAAACGGTTGCCCAGCTCATGAAGAATCTCTGATCTTGGGTATATCCGCTGATCGATCCCGGGTTTCCTTTATCTTTTAGATACATCTGAAGCGCATCATAAGCGATATTGACACCACCCAAGTCGGCAATATTCTCACCATTGGTAAAAGTACCGTTAACGAAGGTTCCTTTAACAGGTTCATATTTATCGTATTGAGCAGCAAGAGCTTTTGTCGCTTTTTCGAAGTTGGCTTTATCTTCCGGCGTCCACCAGTCTACTAAGTTTCCGTCTGCATCGAACTGCGCTCCTGAATCGTCAAATCCGTGGCTCATTTCGTGACCGATCACCGCACCGATTCCACCAAAATTAATAGCTGCATCAGCCTGAGGATTGAAGAAAGGCGGCTGAAGAATTGCAGCAGGGAAAACGATCTCGTTGTTTACCGGGTTATAATATGCATTTACAGTCTGTGGAGTCATTCCCCATTCTGATTTATCCACTGCTTTACCGATTTTTGCCAGGTCTTTGTTATACTGCCATTCTGTAATGTTCTGAAGGTTTGCATATAGGTTTCCTCCTTTCGCTTCAGAAACGATATTTAATTTAGAATAGTCTTTCCATTTATCCGGATAAGCAACTTTCACCGTGAATTTGTTCAGTTTCTGCATTGCTTTTTCTTTGGTAGTGGAAGACATCCATGTTAAACCGTTAATGTGAACTGCAAAACTTTTCTTTAAGTAATCAATTAACTCAACCATTTGAGCTTTAGCTTCAGCAGGGAAATATTTTTCAACATATAATTTTCCGAACGCTTCACCCAATGTTCCGTTGATCAGCTCATATCCTCTTTTGTTCAAAGCTCTTTGTTCCTGCTGACCTCTTAAATATTTGCCATAGAAAGCAAATTTCATATCACCCAGCTTTTCGCTTAAGTAAGAAGCACTTCCGTGGATCATGTGGAATTTCAGATAATCCTTGATTACAGGAAGATTCTGAGCATTGATGAATTGATCCAGGTTTTTGTAATACCCGATTTCCCCGATGATTACTTTATCTGTATTCACCCCTACTTTTTTAAGGTAAGCAGGAAGGTCTACATATTTCACCAATCCGGAAAGCTCAGACATTGTTTTTGGATTATACTGAAGGGTATTGTCACGGCTTTGCTCGTTCGTTAAATACGTCTGTGCAATGCTTTTTTCGTAATCAACGATTCCTTTTGCCGCTGCATCAGCATTTTTGTACCCTAATTCTTTCAACATGGAAGCTACATACTTGGTATATTCTGCAAGGGCTTCGGTATTTTTTTCGTTGACTTTCTGATAATAATCTCTTCCTAAACCAAGAGCAGCGTTACCTAAGTAAACCGCATTCATTTTAGAGTCTTTCAAATCTGCATCCACTCCCCATCCGTAGAACGTATTTTCTCCTTCTTTCGTTACTGAAGTCAGGTAATTCTGAAGATCTGCCAGATTTTTGATCGCATCAATTTTACTGATGTTAGCCTGAATAGGTTTGATTCCGTCTGCATTTCTCTTCTGCATATTCATATAGGTAGCATACAGATCCTGGATTTTTTTCCCCTCTGTTCCGTCAGCAAACTTATCTTTCAAAAGAGAGTTCAAAATCGTCATGGAATTGTTATCCGTATCGTCAGCAAGCTTATTGAAACTTCCCCAAGTTGGCTTATCAGACGGAATTTTGGCAGTTTTCATCCATGTTCCGTTCACATAGTTATAAAAATCATCCTGAGGACGTACAGATTTATCCATCAGACTAAGGTCTAATCCTTTATCCGTAGCATTCACAGCCGTTTTGGTTGCATTAGCCTGAGCCTGCAATACATTCTGTGAACAAATTCCTGCTAACAAGAACAGGGAAAGCGTTAATTTTTTCATTATAATTACAATTTATACAATATGTATGTCTTTTCTTCAATTTGTTACTGGAAGTAATCTTTTTCCCGTTATTATTTATGCTATAATTATCTTCAATTTATATCAACATCCCGATCAGGTCCTGAAGGATTTTCTGTGAAACAAAATTCATAAAATCAAGTCTTTCCAGATGGGGCATATATAATTTTGAGGTTTGTTCTTTTTCTTTGATTCTGATGGTATAAAAAACGGTTCCCACCTCTTTTCCGTCCTCACCTTTTCCGGGACCCGCCACTCCGGTAGTGGAAAGAGAGATGTCTGTATCAAATAATTCCTGACAACCTTTTGCCATTTCCTGGGCAACTTGTTCGCTTACTACAGTATACTGATCAATGGTATCCTGTGAAACTTTTAAAATTTCAACCTTTTTTTCCGAAGCATACGCAATGATTCCCCCCAGAAAATATTTTGAGCTTCCTGAGTTGGAAGTGATCATTTTGGCCAGTTCGCCTCCTGTACAACTTTCTGCGGTAGAAATGGTTAGTTTCTTTTCATTCAGCAATTCGCCTAAGATTTTTTCAATTTTATCTTCGGATGTAGCAATGGTATGCCCCTCCACTAAAGGGAGCAGTGTTTGTATCTGATCTTCCAATTGTTGCTGCAACAGATCTTCATTATTTCCTTTTGCGGTTAATCTCAGCTTTACCCGGGTTCCTACCGGAAGATAAGACAATGCCATATGATCTGGAAGAGCAAGCTCCCAGTTTTCAATGGTGTCTGCTAAAATACTTTCGGGAATTCCTACCACGGAAACAATTCTTGTACTGATATAGTTAAGGTTGAATTTATCTTTTAAATATGGAATGATCTGATCTTTGATCAGTGGCTTTACTTCATAAGGAACTCCCGGAAGGCTGAAACACAATTTTCCGTCCTGCTCCATCATCATACAGGGAGCGGTTCCGTAATAATTTTGAAAAACTAAGGATTTTGTAGGGACAAAAGCCTGTTCTCTGTTTCTTTCAAGAATTTCAAGCCTTCCCCTTTTTTCCATATACTTTCTCAGATGCTCGAAAGTGACCTCATCCAATGTAATTTCATCATTGAAAAATTCAGTAAGGGCTTTTTTGGTTTTATCATCTCTGGTTGGACCTAATCCTCCTGTAGTGATCACAAGATCGCCCAGTTCAAGTGCGAAGCGCAAGGTTGTTTTGATGGTTTCAATTTCATCTGAAATAGTGAAGATCTGTACTACCTGTATTCCAATGTTTTTAAGTTCGGTAGCAATAAAATTAGAATTGGTGTCAACGGTATTTCCTGAAAGAATCTCATCACCAATGGTAATCAGAACAGCTTTTTCCATATGTATATTCTCGAAAAAATTCTTATACAAATGACGGGAAAATAAATGTGGCGGACAATATATTTAACTTAAAATTGTAGAAAAGCGAAATCGAGAAATCGTAAAACCGCTGCATTGTTTACATGCTTACTTTCTTTACTATTTATGATGTCTTACCCAAATCAATTCATCCGTATTATATCCTATCCTTTTTGCTTTTTCAAGAAATCTTTGCCGTATGCTTTCAGGGATTTCCGTAGTTCGGGAAAGTATCCAAAGGTATTTTAAGCTGTTTCCGGCAACCAAAGCATATTGATAATTTTCATCAATATCAATGACATTGTATCCGGACCAAATAGGTTTAAAGAAAGATACTTTGAGACGGGCTTCCGTTTTATCTTTTACAAATCTTGCTTCTCCTACCGCTTCTTTCCATTCTTTTTTCACCACGTTGTAGCCTCTGTTTTCTACACGGATGCTTCCATTGGGATTTTGAGTATAGGTCGCAGTAACATTATCCATATTCCGTTCAAATTTATAATCGAAACGGGCTATTTCATACCATTTTCCCAGATACTTCTGAGCGTTAAAGTTTTTTATGGCTGTTGCTCCTCTCGGAATTCCCACGGAACAGGAATTAAACAAAATCACTCCTAAAACACCCAATGAAACAGGAATCATTATTTTCTGAAGATTTTTCATAATCATATAGTTTGGTGGTTATGATGAAAGCGTCAAAAACAATGCCTTTACTTTATGAATCTACGAGAAAACTTTCAGGAAATTATCTTTAAAGCTGCCAGAAACTTCAATTTCTGTATCGTCAGATAGTGTTACCGTTCCGCTTTTGTGATAGGATTTTACAAAATTGGTATTGATGATATGGGAACGGTGTACTCTTACAAAAGGGGCTTCCAACAAATCATCAAAATGTTTCAAAAACCTGCACACCATCTTTTTGGAGTGATCGGTAAGATAGACCTGGGTAAAGTTTCCGTCTGCCTGAAGCCGTACAATATCTTCTGTTTTCACGACATCAAAACCTTGTAAGGTGGGCAATATAAGCTGTTGCTTTTCAGGCTTTAATTTTAAATTTTCCAGTAAAATTTTATTTCTGTTGAGCTCTTCTTTCTTTTCGATGCTTTCCACCACTTTATTCACCGCCACAATGAGCTCCTGAATATCAATCGGCTTTAAAATATAATAGCTTGCAGATTTGTTCAGTGCCTGTAAGGAATATTGTGAGAATGCAGTAATGAAAATGGTTTCGTAAGAAAAATCTTTGGTAGCTTCGAGCACATCAAACGCATTTCCAAAGGGCATTTCTACGTCCAGAAATACAAGTTGTGGCTGTTTTTCCGCAATCAGGGGAACCGCTTCTTTTATATTTTCTGCCTCTCCGAGAATGTCGACCTGCGGACAGTATTTGGTGAGATAGTTCTTCAGAACATCTCTTGCAATGGTTTCGTCGTCTACGATTACGGCTTTTATTTTCATTTTTCAGGATTTAAATAAGGATGAGCATGAGTATGAATTATGAGTTATGGATAATACAACTCGTTCCCCGTAACTCTTAAACCATAACATCATGTAACTCATAATTTATAACTTATAACAACCAAAACTCCCTGTTCATTTTTCTTATCTGTAATATGGCATTGGATGTCTTTATCATACAGATCATTCAATAAGGCAATCCTCTCCAGCGTATTTTTCATTCCGCGCCCTTCTCTCGTTTTCTGATGTTGTGTTTTTTGCTTTTTGCTTTCCTCTATTCCTATTCCGTTGTCTTCAATGGTGATTTTCAAATGATGATTGGGTTTTTCAAAACTCAGTTTCAGAAATCCTTTTTCTGTTCTGTATCGCAATCCGTGCCAGATGGCGTTTTCCAGAAATGTATGAATAAGCATTCCCGGAACTTGAAGGCTTTGCATGTTCAATCCTTCATCAACATGGATTTCATAATCGAATTTATCCGCAAAACGTGTTTTTTCCAAAGCGAGATAATTTTGCAGTAAATCCAGCTCCTGCTGAAACGGAATAAAGTCTTCAGTGGAATTTTCCATCACCCCACGCATCAGTTTTGAAAATTTAGTCAGATACTGATTCGCTTCCAGTTCATTATTGGTTGCAATAAATTGATTGACACTATTTAAGCTGTTGAAAATAAAATGCGGATTCATCTCGCGGCGAAGTGACTGTAATGCAATTTTTTTATTCTTAACCTGAACTTTTTTCAGGGTCCAGAAAATAAATCCTACTAATCCCAATAGCAGGATCAACGCCCCTATCAAGCTGTAATTAAAGACATTTTTCTTACGAATAAGCTCATCTTTCAGCTCTTTTTCTTTCTCCAGTTGTGAAATCCGTTCTTCGGTATCTTCTAAGATTTTGTTATCCACCAGACTTCTGTCCTTGGAAACCAAATTAGGAAGTTTGCCGAGAAAATCCCTGTAAAGCTGTATGGAAGCTCCGGTATTTTCAGAAACATTGTATAAACTGTCCAGTTTCTGAACACTTTTTTGTGCTTCCAGTGTATGTCCTTTTTCTATGGCAATGGCATAGGCATTTTTTAATAAATTAATCGCCTCCTGCGGATCATTTTTTTTAATGTAGATATCTGCCAATTCCTGGATCTGATTTACTTTTTCTTCTGTGTTTTCCTTTACAAAATCTTCTTTCAGGACTTTCTTTTTGGCTTCGATCGCTTTATCAAAATCTTTATTCTCCACATAAAAATCCGTCAGTTTCTGGTTGATTTCCAATGCCTGTTGCGGGGCAGCCTGTTCTTTAGAGATTTGATAAGCATTATTCAGGTTTTCTTCTGCCTTCGGAATATTTTTTTGTTGAATATTAACATCAGCCATTTGACTATACCCTGCTGCCAAATCTCCTTTTTCATTCTCTTTTCTACTGATACCTATATTATTGCGAATAGCCTCAGCTTTTAATTCTGCTGAAGGAGAAGCCAGCCTTGCCGCATCATTAGAATTCACTGCCCTGTTCTCTTTGGAAAAGCTGATTTCTGCCGCCTTGCTGTAATTACTGATAGCAGGGGTAATTTTATTTTGTTTTTCCTGGGACTGGGCCAGTTTTCTGGTTACTGTTTCCAGATTTTTTTTATCATTTAAATTCTGATAAGCGTTTCTGGCTTTGATCAGGTACTCTTCGCTTTTGGCATAATTTCCCTGGTTATAGTAATCGTTAGCTATCCCTACATAAGTATCTGCAACACCTTTTTCGTCATTGTTATCAACTGCTTTTCTCAGTTTCGATGCAGATTTAAGGGCTTTTGAAACCCGCGTAGAGTCTTGGGCAGAGGAAAAATTTCCAACCGCAAACATGAAGATTAATATGATTTTGAAGAGTAATTTCACTATTTCCCAATCTATACTGCAAAGTAACTAAATCTTTGTTTATACTTCCTCATTCTCTACCAAGTCAGAACACCTTTTCACCAAGTTTACCTTAAAGGCTTTTCAATAAAAAAAACGTATCCTTGAAATTTTATAACATTTGACAGGAACTGTTTCGTTATTTTTGTTCAAAAGAAAAACTTGATTGACCATGAAAAAAACCTGTTGTCTATTTCTTATCATATACTTTCTAAGCAGCTTTATCCATCCCTTACAGGCTCAGACTTATATTGAGAATGTTACTATTGTAGATGTGATCAATAAGAAACTTATTCCTAACCAGACTGTTATTATTAATAAAGGTATTATCGCTGAGATCAAGCCCGCCGGAAAAGTAAAGCCTCCCCAGAAGGCCAATATTATTTATGGTAAAGGAAAATTTTTAATTCCGGGAATGACTGACGCGCATGTGCATTTCTTCCAGAGTGGAGGTTTATATGCAAGACCTGATGCATTAGACCTGAGGAAACATACTCCCTACGAAAAAGAAATCGATTGGGTACATAATCATATGGAAGATTTCATGCAGCGTTATCTTAAATCCGGGATCACATCCGTAATTGATGTGGGAGCTACCTATAATTTTCTAACTCTTAGAAATTCATTTTTACAAAAGGCTAATCTACCCAGTGTATATATGACGGGACCACTCTTAACTACCTATGAGCCCGAAGTTTTTAAAAAGTTGGATAAAAATGAACCCTTCAGCCTTGTCACTTCTATAGAGGATGCGAAGAAGCTGGTACAAGATCAGCTTCCTTACAAACCTGACTTTATCAAAATATGGTATATTGTAATGGGTGAAGGTAAAGAAGCGGAGGCTGCCGCAAAAAAGCATGAGCCCATTATAAAAGCTATTATTGAAGAAACCCATAAAAATAATTTAAAGGTAGCTGTACATGCAACTGAACGGATTACAGCACAGATTGCAGTTCAAAACGGAGCTGATTTTTTAGTACATAATATTGAAGATGAAGTGGTTTCTGATGACTTTGTAAAACTATTGAAATCAAAAAAGGTGGTTGTATGTCCTACGCTTATTGTAGCAGATAATTATTACAAAACGTATGCTCAGAAAAATGCCTACACCACCTATGAATTGGAAAATTCTAATCCTACTGCCATAGGGTCCATATATGATCTGAGGCATCTGTCTGATACTGCAGATTCATTAATGATTAAAAAATTAAAGACCAGGTTTAATCTCCCGCAAATAAATACTTATACGGCAAAAGTAGATTCCGTCAGAATGGTTAATTTAAAAAAACTGGCTGATGGCGGCGTAACGATAGCTGCAGGTACAGATGCGGGAAATATAGGGACTCAGCATGCCACATCATTTATTGCTGAACTCAAAGCTATGAAAGCAGCAGGAATGAGTAACTGGCAAATTTTAGAATCCGCTACTATAAATCCTGCCAAAATATTCAATAAAGAGAACAGCTCCGGAAACGTTTCCTTAGGTAAAACTGCCGATCTGGTCCTGTTGGACTCTGATCCTATTGAAAATTTAGAAAATCTCACCAAGATAAATCTCGTAATTAAAAACGGCCAGACATTAGAACCCGGCACAATAGTGAAAGTCACCCCGGAAATTTTAGTGCAGAAGCAGCTTAATGCCTATAATGCAAGAGATATTGAAGCTTTCGTGGAGCCTTATTCAGATGATGTAGAGCTTTATCTTTTCCCTCATCAATTATTGAGCAAAGGCAAGGAAGCCATGAGAAAAGACTATGGAGAGATGTTCAAGAGGCTTCCGGATCTTCATTGTGAGATTAAGCAAAGAATCATCAATGGTAATTTCGTTATTGATCAAGAAAGTGTTTCCGGGATGAACCCCACCAAGAAAGTGGAAGCAACCGCTATCTATGAAATTAAAAATAATAAGATCTCCAAAGTGTATTTTTTACAATAATAAGACTTTTATAAAATCAGAATACAGAGGCAATCCTTAACGGGATTGTCTTTTTTTATGCTCACCAATTCAAAAAGCAGTTTCACCAAGTCTCCCGATTTCCGGTCTGTCATACCGCTACCTTTACTTCAAAATTTAAAACAAGAAATTATGAAATTGAGACATTTTTTATTGATCGGAATCTTTGCACTGGGAAGTTTTATGAATGCGCAGGAAGTAAAGAAAAATGCAATTGAAGTAACAGGAATTGCCGAAATGGAAGTGGAACCTGATGAAATTATCTTCAACATCGGGATAAAAGCGGATAATAAAAATGATCTGGCCGAAAGCGAAAAGAAATTATTCGAAATCTTAAAAAGCAATCATGTGAAAAATGAGGATATAGATTTCAAATCCATGTACCAGAATATCTATTCAAAAACTAAAACTTTCACAAAAAGCTACCAGTTCAAGGTCGGTACAAAAACAGAGGTAAACAAATTGTTTGAGGATCTGAACCAAAAATGGGTAAGCAACATTACCATTGCCGAAATTAAAAACACCAAAATAGCGGACTTTAAGAAAGTAGTAAAGATCAATGCCCTAAAAGCAGCCAAGGCAAAAGCAGATTACCTGTTGGAAAGCATTGGTAAGAAAACGGGAAATCCTTTGGAAATTATTGAGATCGAAGATTATACAAGCGATGCAGTTTTACCGGCTTATGCTCAAAAAATGGTAAGCAATGTTCAATTGCAATCTGAAGCTGCACAAGACTATTCTTTCGATAATATTGAAAAAATCAAGCTGAAATACAGCATCAAAACAAAATATGAAATCCTTTAAATAATAACATCATGTCAACTTTTAAAATCTTAACATTAGTAGCAGGAGCAGCGTTTTTAAGTGCTCAGAATCCTTCACAGGTGGGCTGCATCAAAAGAAACCCGTACGTTCAAAACGAAAGGACATTTGTTCAGCAAGAAGCTTCTTCAACCTCTTCAAATTCCCTCGCTAAGGAAAATAAAATCCAAGTGGCCCTTTTATTAGATACTTCCAATAGTATGGACGGGCTTATTGATCAGGCTAAATCCAGACTCTGGAATATCGTGAATACATTGACCACCTTAAAGTATAACGGACAGGCTCCACAGATTGAAATTGCTTTATATGAATATGGTAATGATGGAATAAGCGACGAAAATTACATCCGACAGGTAACTCCGTTAACACAGAATCTGGATGTCGTTTCCGAAAAACTGTTTGCTTTAAGAACCAATGGCGGAAGCGAATTCTGCGGCGCCGTCATCCGTGACGCTTCCATGAACCTGAACTGGGATACCAATGATAAAAGCATGAAGCTGATTTATATTGCAGGAAATGAGCCTTTTGACCAGGGAAGAATCAATTATAAAGAATCTGTTTCATCGGCAAAAGCTAAAAGGATCTATACCAATACGATTTTCTGTGGAGACAGAAATGAAGGAATCCGGACTTCATGGCAAAACGGGGCTGCAATCGGTGATGGAAAATATTTTAATATCGACAGCAATAAAAAGGTGATCTACATTGAGACGCCTTACGATATCAGAATTTCCGAATGCAATGCTAAATTGAACGACACCTATATTTATTACGGAAGCGCCGGTTATGAATCTAAGAAAATGCAACTCGTGCAGGATAAAAATGCCGCCATGCAGTCTGCTTCCAATGCTGCGGAAAGAACGGTAGCCAAAGCCAAGAAAAATGCTTATAAGAATGATAATTGGGATCTGGTAGACAGAGCGGAAAAGGATATTAATTTCATTACAACCGTTAAAGAGGAGGAACTTCCTGCAGAACTGAAAGGTAAAAGTAAAGAGGAAATAAAAAAAGCAGTCGCAGCAAAATCTGCTGAACGTGAAAAAATTCAGAAAGAGATTGAGGTGCTTTCCAAAAAAAGACAGGATTATATTGATGTTGAAATGAAAAAGAGAGGCAATACAGATACGGATGATCTTGGAAAAGCTATTGAAAAATCTATTGTAGAATTAGGCCGTCAAAACGGATATAGTCTATAGTTATAAATGTACAGGAACGGCCGGCTTATATTAAGCCGGCCGTTCCAAAGTACGAAAAAACACAAATCATTATTTTATCTGGTGAATGGTAAATAATGATGATGCCCCTGATAAAAGGTCCAACGTCGGTACAGATGCTTTGGCCCCAAAGAAAACCTGATCCCCCGACTTCAGTGCTACTACTATCTGTGTTCTTCTTGTAGCAGGAGATACAGGAACTCCGAGAAGGCTAAGATTGGTGTAGCTTTCTTCCGCCACCAGCTCCGGTGGCAATATTCCTTTTTGTACAAAAATCCCGATTCCTAAATCACCTGCAGAAATTGCCGATGACACCTTATACTGAACATACACTTCATAAATGCCATCCAAAGGAGCCGTAAAAATGTTATTGACCATATCAAAATCACTATTTTCATCGATAAGCTCTTTATCAAATAATATTTTTCCCCAATTGTTAGCCGATGAAATTGCCACAGGAATTATATTATTGTTACCTGTTCCGGATACAAATGATTTATTACCCGAAACAGGTGCTGCCAGTTGAGCTTTTGAGATCGTCTGAACATATCCCTGTGCATTCTGTACCAGGATAGAGTCCGCGCAAGAAGGTGTCAAACATTTTTGAGTGACACGAACACGTAAATTTCCATTAATATCCAGGGTAGCTTGCGGATCAGTTGTATTGATGCCCACCTGTGACCAGCACTGCACTCCTACCCAAAAGAACAGCAACACTGTGATGAAGTATTTTTTTTTCATGATCTGGTTAATTTTAGATTTATCAACAAATTTAAAACCCAGCCACAAATAAATTATCATAATCATTAACAATTTGATATTTTATTAGCAAAAGCTAAATTATTTATTAACTTTCGTTAACGATAAATCAACAAAAAACTGCAAATCATTATTATTTACTCAGTTATAATTGTCAAATTTGGATTAATATTATTAAATTAGTTATCCAAAAAAAACACAAATGAGATCTAATGAATTTACTCAAGACTATTTTGAGCAAAACGGTTTTCTACAGGACAGTGACCGGGAAAAACTGTTGGAATTGGTTCAGATGGTTACCTTTCCGGAGAATAAAATTATCCTTCACAGAGGAGAACAAATCAGCCAGGTGGGCGTTGTTTTAAAAGGCCTTATAAGAGTATACGACAAAAACAATAAAACTGTATGGTTTGTTCCTGAAAACGGTATATATGGCTGTATGGAGATTTTAGCTCTTAAACGTCCTTCATCACTTACCTATGAAGCCCTGGAAGAGACCACCATGTTCCTTCTTAATTATGATGACTTGGAGGAATCGATAAAAACCCACCCCAATATAGCTACCCTGCTTTTAATGTATTGGAAAAAAACAGCAATGGATATATATGGTAATTTTTATTCTTTCCTTCATCTGACTCCCGAAGAAAGGTATCTTCAGCTGCTTAACCAGAATTCCAAATTGATCCTAAGAGTAAAATCTAAGGATCTTGCTACTTATCTGGGGATACATCCTGTGTCATTAAGCCGATTAAAAAAACGATATTTTAACTCAAATGATGACAGATCTTAAAGTTTATCTTTCAAACTTAAAATATCTTGATAAGGGGTGTTTTTTGTTTTTCATGAACAATGAAGCCATTTCCATCCCTGTCACCGAAAAAGTGATTCCGTTGCCCCCAAAACCGAGAACAAAATATGAATTTTTAAACCTGGGATGTTCTCCGATGTAAGGCAGCCCGTCTTTGGTTTCCCCAAAAGTTCCTGCCCAGACAAAATCTGTGTACAACAGATAATCAGGCTTGATTTTTTTCAGGGCCTTAAGAATTTCTTTTTCTTTTTTGTCAAGAAGTGCATCCCGTTTTCCGGCGTCATGAAAATCTTCGTCTCCACCCCCAATCAGCATTCTCCCGTCATCCGTGGTCCGCATATACATATAAGGCTTGTCTGTGTTCCATACCAATGTATCTGTCATATTCCTGAATTTAGTTTTATCGATCTCGGAAACTATGGCATAGGTACTTTTAAGATCAACAAAATTTTCTTTGATGAGGTTTTTGCTTTCATATCCTATACAGTAGATTATTTTTTTAGCTTTAATCTTTGGTCCGTTAACGGTAGAAACAAGATTATAGCCTTTATAGTGTTCTACAGACTTCATCTCCGTCTTATCAAAGATCTTTAATCCTTTTTTAATATTAAGCTTAAATAATTCATGAGCCAATTTAAACGCATCAATGCTTGCTCCCTGAGCAGACAGTATTCCTCCATATGTATTTTCAAAACCGAATTTTTTCAGAATGTCATCACTTTCCAGCCATTTTACTTTAAAACCTGCTTTTTTGCGGACCTCAAATTCCTTTTTCAGCCATACAACATCATTTTTTTTTGAAGCAAAATATACGGATTGCTTTCTTTTAAATCCTGCATCAGATTTAATTTCCTTTGCCAGCTTTTCAATCGTATCAATCGCTTTTGAACAAGCTTTATAACTTTCTACGGCCCCTTTTTCTCCTACCTGTTCCATAAGATCAGAAAGCGGAACATCTATTTCATACTGAAGCATTGAAGTGGTTGCCGATGTACTCCCGTTACAAATTTCTCTTTTATCGATAAGAATCGTATTATATCCGTCTTCTATCATTTGATGGGCAATTAAACTTCCTGTAATTCCCCCTCCAACAATAAGAACATCACATTTTTCATCTGATTTTAAGGAAGGATAAGAAGCAATAAGCCCATTTTTTAACAGCCAGAACGGCTCATTCGATTTGAGATCCATATTAATATTTTTCACTAAAACAATCAACATTTATACCTTTTTTAACAATTTTCCTTTAAGTTATGGTTTAATTATTGCTGTTTCCTCAATTCAACCACATTAAATATTTAGACTATGATCACGATTATTCCTGAAGCACCGGAGAATGTTGCGGCTTTCAACGCAACTGGTGAAGTTACTAAAGAGGATTTTGAAAGTGTTATTATTCCCCATGTAAAAGCTAAAGTAGACGAGTTTGAAGAGCTTAATTACTTACTTTATCTGGATACAGACGTAAGTAATTTTACGATGGGAGCCTGGCTGCAGGATGCACTTTTAGGGTTGAAGAACTTAACAAAATGGAACCGCACTGCCATTGTTACAGACCAAGAAGGAGTGCAAAACTTCACTGATATTTTCAGTGTTTTAATGCCCGGAGAATTTAAATCTTTCCCGAAAGAAAACTTGTACAACGCCCTTTACTGGTGTAAAAACGGCGATGAAGTTGAGGCATAGTAAACAATTTAAATAAAAGAGAGAAAACTGTCTTCTGTGAGATCATAGAAGGCAGTTTTTATTTCTACCCGTATAAATACCTAATCATCAATTTGGTATTTTATACGCTATATATTTCTCTGAAGTGTGAATACATTTGTAATGTTAACCAACACAAAAATTTACACTATGTCAACATTTAAAATCAACATTATTGCAGGACCACTTTGGAGCAATGATGAAGCACAGAAATTAGGGAGCCGCATTGCAGCGGCCCATTTAGGAAAATTTACCGGACAATGGGCTACCATTGTGGAGGGAGAAATGAGCGTGATAGAAGTAGAATATAATACACAACCAACAGGCAGCACAGAATATACTTTAGATGTATTAGCTGGTCCGATTTGGAGTGACGAAGATGCCAAGGCAGTTTGCCCGGCTATCTGCGCTTCTTACGGAGGTACCTGGAACGGACAATGGACCACCGTTGTGGAAGGTAAAATGAGCGTTTGCAGCTGTGTATTCAAATTCTAAAAGAATTTAAACCATACCAAAAAATTCGGCCTCCTTCGGAGGCCGAATTTTTATTGATCGCAGGAAATACAATTTGCGGGTATTTCCTCTTCATCTACAGACCTGTACAAGTACATATATCGTATGCTGATCATTAATCCTATAAAAGTCATTCCCACTCCTACCAACGAAGGATAATTGAATGACAAACCATATTCCAAAGGGATTCCTCCTAAAAATGCTCCCATCGCATTGGCAATATTGAAAGCTGCCTGCATAAAAGCGGCTGCCATCATTTCACTTTTCGGTGCTGCTTTCATCATCATGATGTTGATCGGAGAAGCAACAGACATAGACAAAGCCCCGCAAATAAAGGTTAATACCAATGCTATATTCTGATACTCCGAAAGGAAATATACCCCTGCAAGTGAAGCCATCATCAGGAACAATAATAAGGAACATGTTTTTTCAGGGCCTAATCTGTCTGATAAAAATCCGCCGGCAAGATTTCCAACCACCATTCCACTTCCGGCAAGAACCATTACATAAGCCATTTGGCTGCTTTTAATCCCGGCAATTACCGTCATCAGCGGAGTGATGTAACTAAACCATGTAAAGAGGCCTCCAAATCCGATCGCCGTGATCATTAAAACCAGCCATGACTGTTTGTGTTTAAGGAATTTCAGCTCTTCAAGGAAATGACTGTCTTCCTTTCTTTCAACAGCAGGAAGCCAGAGTTTCAAAGACAAGAGAGCCAATAAGCCTATTATAGCCACAATAACAAAATACCACCTCCAATGAAAAGCATGTCCAATATAAGTCACCAAAGGAACCATCGCCAAATTAGCTACGGTAAGCCCGGTAAACATCAATGAAATATAAAGTGCTTCTTTTCCTTTACCTGCAAGCCTTGAAGCAACCACGGTCCCAACTCCGAAAAATGCTCCATGTGGTAATCCGGACATAAACCGGATGATCATCATCGTCGTGTAATCAGGAGCTACTGCTGACAGGGCATTAAATAATGTAAAAAGGATCATTAATGCAATCAATACTTTTTTAGGTGGAAACTTTACTGAATATCCTATTAAAATAGGGGCCCCCATCACTACACCCAATGCATATGCCGAAATCAAATGTCCGGCTTCCGGAATGGTAATCTGTAAAGTTTTTGCCATATCGGGAAGTAATCCCATGATTGTAAATTCTGTAGTTCCGACCCCCAAACCACCAATAGCAAGTGGCAGTATCCTTTTGTCCATCATTCCTGATATATTTTAAAAATTTGGTCAATTGATTATGACGGTTCTGAGCAATTTTAAGAAAAATATAAACCTGATAACCAATTGTATAGTTTGAAATGCAAAAATCGAGAGAATTATCGGTTCTTACTTCTTTCTGAATGATCTAAATTTGCTCTGTATTATCATTTATTTTTATTTTTAATTTCACAAATAATCAAAATAGAACCAAATGAAGATCCAGAAAGAAATTATTGAGTTTGAAAACGGAAAGTCCTTTAAACTCTTCTCCCCTTCTTTAAAGAATTGCTTTTTCTGGCATTATCATCCCGAAATAGAGCTGGTTTATGTAGAAGCAGTAAGCGGAATCCGCCATATCGGGAAGGATATTTCCGGATTTGCCGAGAGCGATCTGTTATTAATAGGCTCCAATGTACCTCATCTTAATTTTGACTATGGGATTCAGACCGAATGCTGGCAAATGGTATTGCAGATGAGGGAAAATTTCCTTCAGCAGACCATTCTTCCTGTTCCGGAATTTGAAAATATCAAACTTCTTTTGGAACGTTCCTATCTTGGGTTGTCATTTTATGGAGAAACCAAAAAACAGGTGGTGGAAAAACTTCATCTTCTGAGAAAAAAGAATTCGTTTGATTCTTTAATCGGTTTGATCGAAATTTTACAAATTTTAGCAGAATCCGACGAAGTAAAGGAGCTTAACAGTGAAGACACCAGAATTAAATGGTTCCTGAACGACAAGATCAGAATGGGAACGATCTATGACTACATTCATGAAAATTATGATAAAAAACCGAATGTGAATGAAATTGCCCAAATGGTCAGCCTGAGTACTCCTGCTTTTTGCCGTTATTTTAAAAAGCAAACCAATATGACTTTTACGGATTTTGTAAATAATTACAGGATCAACCAGGCAAGGATATTTTTATTAAAAGAGTCTTCCATCACGGAAGTTTGTTTTATGGTGGGGTTTGAAAGCCTCTCCTACTTTAATAAACTATTCAAGCAGCATGTGGGAGAAACACCCTCGGAATTCAGAAAAAGGCATTTGAATAAAATTGATATTGTCAGGTAAGGCCGAGGATAAGATTAAGGATAAGTTTTTAAATGAAAATCGCTCCGGTTTCGGAGCGATTGTATTTTAGTGAATATGTTTTTCTGCGTGGTAAGAACTTCTTACAAGAGGCGAGCTTTCCACATGTCTGAATCCTAAGCTTCTTGCAAAATCCCCGAACTCATCAAATTCTTCCGGTGTAATGAATTTTTTTACAGGCAGATGTTTCTTCGTTGGCTGTAAATACTGTCCTAATGTAATGACATCTACATTGGCATTTCTGATGTCTTCAATGGTTTGGAATACCTCATCTTTAGTTTCTCCCAATCCCAGCATCACCCCTGTTTTAGTTCGTCTTTGTCCTGCTTCTTTCAAATATCTTAAAACGTCAAGGCTTCTTTCATATTTAGCCTGAATTCTCACTTCTCTGGTTAAACGTTTTACCGTTTCCATATTATGTGAAATCACTTCCGGAGCTACGTCTACTAATCTGTCAAGATGTTTAGTGATCCCCTGAAAATCCGGGATAAGAGTTTCCATTGTGGTTCCCGGAGAGATTCTTCTTACGGCATTGACTGTTTCACCCCAAAGAATAGAACCCATATCTTTAAGATCATCACGGTCTACAGAAGTAAGAACGGCATGTTTGATCTTCATTAATTTGATTGAGCGGGCTACTTTCTCCGGTTCGTCCCAGTTGACATCAAGTGGTTTTCCGGTTTTCACACCGCAAAATCCACAACTTCTGGTGCAAATGTTTCCCAAAATCATGAAGGTAGCAGTACCTTCTCCCCAACATTCTCCCATATTCGGGCAGCTTCCGCTCTGGCAAATGGTATTTAATTTATATTTATCTACCAAAGTTCTTAATTCTCTGTAATTCTTTCCTGTAGGAAGTTTTACACGGATCCACTTTGGCTTTTGAACGGTAGTATCTTGAATTGAATTTTCCATTTCTAAAATTGAAGGTCAAAGTTAAGGAATTTTTAATGGAAACCATCTAACGGAAAAATTGATGGAACAGATAATTAATAATTGTACATTTGCCTTACACCAAATTCAGACCTTATGAAGAAGACAGTTTTTATTTTATCTATAGTATCCACTACATTTTGTTTTGCTCAGGAAGAATTTCGGCCAGCGGGTTCGGAGGTTATAGAAACAGTAGACGGCGACCTTGACGGCGATACAATTCCGGAAAAAGTTATTGTTTATAATACAAAAGACACTACAGATACCGGAAACATCCGTGAAATCCAGATTTTGAAAAAGGTAAACGGAAAATGGTCAATACTGGAAAAATCCAGAAATGCCGTTCTTGAAAGTAAAGGTGGCGGCATGATGGGCGATCCTTATGGAGACACGAAAATCGAAAAGGGCATTCTAATGATTTCCCAGTCCGGAGGAAGCAGCTGGAAATGGGGGTATACAGATAAATACAGGTTTCAGAACGGACGCTTTGAACTGATTGGTCATTCTTCCTCCTATGGAAGACCCGGGGATTATTGGGTAGATGTGGATTTTAATCTTTCCACCGGACAATTGGTGTATGAAAAGGAAGTGGAAGATACCACCAATCCAAGTAACGGAAAGTCCCAAAAGGAAACTTATATCAAAAAAGGATTAAAAATCAATCTGCAAAACAGGAATCAGAAAGATGAGATAAAAATAGTTCTTCCTAAGACAAAGGCGGAAATTTATATTTGATTAAAGCGTTAATTAATCTTCCTCAAATTCATTATTTTTAAGTAATTCGGCTAAGACTTTTTTAGCACGCATTACTCTTACTTTGGTATTGGCAACGGAAATTCCCAACTCATCCGCAATTTCTTTAATGCTTTTTTCCTCAAAAAACCTTAATCTGATAATATCCTGGTAATTAACGTCTAAAGATTCGATGGTTTTGATGATCTTTTTTTGTTCTTCTTCAGAGATCATCAGTTCTTCCGGAGATTTTGCATACTGGTTTCGTACTTCTTCAAGATTTTCTGTGGCATCCTGATTTTCCCGGCTTCTTTTTCTCCAGAAATCAATCACCGTATTCTGGGCAATCGTAAGAACCCAGGTTTTAAACTGAAAATGCGGATCGTACATATCCAGCTTCGATAAAACTTTGGAGAAAACATTGACGGTAATTTCATCTGCATCATTCTCATCCCGTACTTTTTTCATAACAAAAGAAAAAACATCCACCCAAAAAATATTAATGAGTTTCGTCTGAGCTTTCTGGTCTTTGTCCTTTGCTTTCTGGATGAGCAGGAATAGTTGTTCTTCGTTCATTATTAACAAATATAATCTATTTTGGGGAAAATTACAAAGAGATAATCTACTATAAGCGAATATGATAATGCAGATTCCACGCTCCATTTCATTTTGCTCTGAATAACAAGCTTGTGGTTGATTTTATCCTGTCAATTTGCACTTTCTATAAAACATCATCTTTGTCATTCCGTAGGAATCCATACCTTATTTTCCTTTGAATGGTTGAGATTCTCCGGCGACATTCTGACTGACAAAAAGCTATGTTATTTTCCCTCAATCCAGCTCTAACCCATTTTACCATTTTGCTTTTTTCCCTTTTAACTCTTCCGTTTTCACCTTCTTACCACTGAATTTACTATCTTTGCACCGTTAAATTTTAAAGAAAATATAAATGAATTCCTTTATTGAAGAACTAAAATGGCGTGGTCTTTTTGCCGATATGATGCCCGGAACCGATGAGCAACTGAATAAAGAGGTGACTACTGCATATATTGGTTTTGATCCAACTGCTGATTCTTTGCATATCGGAAGTCTTATTCAGATAAAAATCTTAGCGCACTTTCAGCAACACGGCCACAAACCTATTGCTTTGGTAGGAGGTGCAACAGGAATGATCGGAGATCCGTCCGGAAAATCTGCAGAAAGAAATCTTTTGGATGAGGCTACTTTGCTTCATTATGTAGATTGTCTGAAAAACCAGCTTTCAAGATTTTTGAATTTTGAAGGAAATGAGCCGAATAAAGCGGAACTGGTGAATAACTATGACTGGATGAAGAATTTTTCGTTCCTGGATTTTGCTAAGAATGTGGGTAAAAACATCACAGTAAACTATATGATGTCCAAAGATTCTGTAAAGAAAAGACTTACGGGAGAAGGCGGTGCGGAAGGGATGAGCTTTACTGAGTTTACGTACCAGCTTATTCAGGGATACGATTTTCTTCATTTATACCAGAATAATAATGTAAAACTTCAGATGGGAGGTTCTGACCAGTGGGGAAATATCACTACCGGAACAGAATTGATCAGAAGAAAAGCACAGGGTGAAGCTTTTGCTTTAACCGTTCCTTTGATTACAAAAGCGGACGGATCTAAGTTCGGAAAGTCTGAAAGCGGTGAAAACTATTGGCTGGATAAAAAGAAAACATCTCCATATAAATTCTACCAGTTTTGGTTGAATGCGACTGATGAAGATGCAGAAAGATTCATCAAATTCTATACATTCTTAGGGAAAGAGGAAATTGAAAGTTTAATTGAAGAGCATAAAGCCGCTCCACACGAGAGAAAGCTTCAAAAGAAACTTGCTGAAGAAGTTACGGTTTGGGTTCATGGAAAAGAAGAATATGAAAAAGCTTTAAAAGCTTCTGAAATTCTTTTCGGCCGTTCTACCGCGGAAGATCTTGTAAGCCTTGACGAAGAAACTTTTTTGGAAGTATTTGACGGTGTTCCTCAAAAAGAGATTGCTAAAGCCGATGTGTTAGGAATAAATATTATCGATCTTCTTTCCGAAAAATCCGGGTTTCTGAAATCTAAAAGTGAAGCACAGAGAGAAATAAAAGGAAACGCAATTTCAGTAAACAAACAAAAAGTGAACGATACTTTCACAGCTAATGAAAGCGACCTGATTGATGGCAAGTTTTTACTGCTTCAAAAGGGTAAGAAGAGCTACTTCATTATTAAAGTTCAATAAAAAGCTTCAAACAATATCATTATAACGAGAGAGACACTTTGGAATCAAAGTGTCTCTCTTTTTAATACAAAATTAACGGCATGAAAAAACTACTTCATTGTAGAAAATCAATTCAAGTAAAAAAGCCGCGTACCACTGCGGCTTTAGAGAAAGTTATCATTTTTTAAAAGTTATAGGTCGCGTGTGCTGATAACGCTTGTCCTGTGGCAGTTGCTTCTTTTTTCAGTTCTCCGTCTACAAAAATCTGAACTTTTAAGGTAGAAGAAGCATCAGCGCCTTCAGCATTCATTCCCATATTTACTCCCATAGCGCCAGGAGGAACGGTGATTTCCGGACTTGTCCATGTAGTACCGCTAAGGCTCGTTGCCGTGGTAAGAGTAGTATCGTACCCATAAGTCACCATATCCATATCACTCCCAGCAGAAGCAGTAGCTTTGAAAACTACCTTATGGCTTGTTCCGTTGTCATCATCATCATTACTGCATGAAGATGTAATGCCTAAAAATAATGTAGTTAGTAAAATAACAAATGTATACTTAAGTGTTTGGTATATATTGATTCTTTTCATATTCTATTTTTTGAGATAATTGATTAAAATTTATAAGTTATTCCTGCTTTTCCACCAGAAGCAATTGTTCCGCCCCCGAATTCAACATTTACTCCGAAATGATCGGTGAAATAATATCTTGCTCCGGCCTGTCCTGCAAAACCTACTCCTGAAGATTCTCCTCCATAATAGTCATAATCAGCTCCGTTATATTTGTAGGAGAATGAGTTGTAAGCCAAAGTTACTCCCGCATAGATGTCCCACTTATTCGGTATTTTAAAAAGAGTATTAAAATGATAATTCCCGTTTACACCGATTCCGAACCAGGTTCCTTTGATATCCCCTGCATACTTTTCAGTGGTAAAGCTTGCTTCGGCTCCTATGGTAATGTCATTGTGTATTCCATAATCAAAACCTGCATAAATTGGCATTCCCCATCCGTTTGACAGTCCGATACCCGCATTCACCTGGGCTTCACCTTTTTGCACTCTTTGCGCATTCATTACCCCGAAAAGGGAAATCAACCCCAGTAAAAAGATCTTCTTTTTCATTGAAATATTATTTTAATGTTTAATTTGAGAATTCATGAGTCATTGTGACTTATGCAAAACTATCAGTGTCCGGCACAGACTGCAATCCTGAAAAAACAGTAATTTTTTCTACCAGTTTTCAGGTATATTTTATGAGGGGCTGATCTAGTATATTTGGCAAAATATACCACTAAGAAGTTTAGTTTCCGGATTTTATCCTGTCAATAAAAATAACAGGCATTAGATACTATAATTCTTAACGTATTTTTCTATTTTTGAATTGTTACATCCTCATCACAGACTATGGCAAATAATTATCTATTTTTCTTATTATTTTCATTATTGGGTTCATACGAAGCCAATGCCCAGGGTGCCTATTTTTATTATCTGGAAAAAAAGAACAGTAATTTTGACAGCCTGGTTGCAGCCACCAATAATGAAACCATAGACACTGTAAAAGCACTTAAATCTTATCAGATAGCCGCCACTTATTTCACAAGGCAGGATATAGAGAATTATAATAAATATCTTAAACAGGGAATCAGCAGCGCCTCCAAAAGCCAATTGTATAAAGACATAGGACTTTACTACCAGTCTTTAATCAATTTTACAAAACCAGATGTAGCCTCTCTTCTTGAAAAGGATTTCACAGCCATAGAATCCATTCTAAAAAAATACAAAAGTAAAGAAGCAAAAAAAATAAGGGTTATCATGTTTCAGAACCTTTCCTTAGTGAAAAGAATGCAGAATAAGGAAGTGGAATCCATGAACATTATTATCACCAAGGCGATACCTTTAGCTCAATCCATCGGAGATTATGAACTTATCGGTGGCTTACATAAAGGAGTAGCCCTCTCCTTTTACAATTCACAGGATTTTGCAAAAGCTATAGAACATTGTAACACAGCTGAAGCTTTTTTTAATAGGTTGAAAAGGCAGACGCCACAGTCAAAAGGCTTTCTGGGCGAAACTCTTCTGGTGAAAGCCGAATGCCTGATGAGAGAAAATAAGATGCAAGAAGCGAAGACAGAACTCAATAAAACCTATGCTATCATTAAAGACTATCCTGAATCCAACTTTCACTCTTTTTACTTCAGTACTTTAGGCTACTATCAGATGAAACTGGGAAACTATTCTGAAGCATTTAGGGATTTTGATTTAGGACTCACTAATGCCGAAAAATATAAGAATACTACCATTATTGAAAGAATAAACCTGTTTAAGCAACAAATTTACCGGGAGATGAAAGATTACCATAAATCTAATGAAATCCTGGCCGAAGTTTACAAAACATCTGCTTACAAAAAAAACAGACAGGAGACTTTAAAAGAACTGGTAAGAAATTATACAGCGCTTAAAGATACAGCCAATGCCAATTTCTATGGCGAAGAGCTTATCAATTCTATAGACAGCACCAACACAGTGCTTATTCATCAAAACATAGCTGATCTTGAAGCCAGATATAAAAAAGCAGAATCTGAGAAAAAGATTGCCAGTCTCAATAAAGAAAAAATTCAAAAACAATTGGAGGTCAATAAAAAAAATTCCTATTTGTGGATTTTAGGATTGGTTTTATTATTATTTCTCAGCCTTCTGATTTTTCTGTTCCTTTTGTACAGAAAAAATAAAAAACTGTCCGAACAAAAGGAGATTAATCTTCAGCAAAAAATAAAAGATATTAAGCAAAAAGAAGAATTATCTCTTACAAAAGCTATTCTGGAAGGAGAAGAAAGAGAAAGGGAACGGATTGCTAAGGACCTTCATGATGGCCTCGGAGGCATGCTTGCCGGTGTTAAAATCAACTTTTCCACATGGTCATCCACTAATCTGGAAGCAGACCAGCACAAGGAGTTCTATAAAATTCTGAATCAGCTGGATCATTCCGTTACCGAACTGAGACATGTAGCCCGAAACCTGATGCCTGAATCCCTGTTGAATTTCGGCCTGGAAATCGCCCTTAAAGATCTCTGTGACTTCTATACCAGGAAAAATCTGGAAGTGGAGTTTCAGCCTATTAATATCAATAAAAACATTCCGCTTTCCATACAGCTTAACATTTACAGGATCGCCCAGGAATTGCTGACTAATTCAGTGAAGCATTCGGAAGCTACCAATATATTGCTGCAATGTTCACAATCTGACGAATACTTCTTAATCACCGTCGAGGATAATGGAAGAGGGTTCAGAGAAGAAGACTTTAAAAAATCCAAGAGCATGGGTCTTCATAACCTTAAGAACAGAGTAGACTATCTCAAAGGCAAAATGGAAATTAATTCTGACCACGAAGGCACCATTATTAATATTGAATTAAATACCTATGCAATCTCATAAGATAAATATCGTTATTGTGGATGACCACCCGATTGTTATTGAAGGGCTGAAAATGATGCTTAAAAGCCATTCGTTCTTCAGTGTTTCCGAAAGCTTTACTTCGGCATCAGAGATCACCCAGTATGTAAAATCCAATATGGTGGATATTATTCTGCTCGATATTACTTTACCTGATGCCAATGGGATCGAGCTGTGTAAGGACATTAAGAAAATATCACCCGACACTTCCGTGATCATGTTCAGCAACCGTTCTGAACGGAGCATCATTATGCAGTGCATCCAAAATGGAGCAAGTGGCTATTTACTGAAAAACACTTCCATTGAAGAGCTTATAGAATGTATAAAAGGAGCCCTTTCCGGGAACATTGTCTTTTGTAACGAAACGAAACAGATCATCAGTAAACCTTCTCAAAGTGAACTGTCATTGCCCAGGCTTACCAAAAGGGAAAAGCAGATCTTAAAGCTTGTAGCCCAGGGAAAAACAAGCAGCATGATCGCAGAAGAGCTTTTTTTAAGTCCTCTTACTGTGGATACCCATCGAAAAAACCTTTTACAAAAGTTCCAGGCAAAGAATTCAACCGAACTTATCACCATCGCTTTACAACAAAATATGATAGAGGAATAACAGCTATAAATAAAAAATACCGCTGAATAGCGGTATTTTTTTATTGTAATATAACTTGCTTTGATTTATAATTCCAAGAAACTGTGGGCAACAGAAACACTTTTCGTTCCGCTTCCTTCAACAGTTTTAGTTTCTGCAATTTCACCATCAATCCAAATGGTTACGGTTAATTTAGAATCTGCATGTAACAATTCTGCATTCGCAGCTAAATTTAATTGGGATTGGCTGGAATTTACAAAAAACTCTCCGCTTGTCCACGTAAAACCTGTTGGATCAAAAATAGTATTTGAGCTTGTTCCCACCTGTGTAACAATAGTCTTGAACTTACTAAATGTAGTCGGTGGCGGAGTAGCCGGTCCCCCGTTAACTATTTTAGCTTCAAACTGCACAATATGATCTGTAAATTCATCATCGTCATCATCTTTACAGGAATTAACAACAGAAATTACCGAGAATAATACGATGAATAAAAAAGAAAGTCTAAGTAAACTTTTTGATTTGTAAAATTGCTTCATTTCTCCAAATAGATTTTTAATGTTCCAAATATAGGTTTTTTATCAATATAAAAATAACTTTTTTGAAAATTTTCCAATAAAGATTTCTAAACGATATCAAATCAATAAAAAGCAAAAATATGGTCTATTTCAACATATGAATAATTTAAATTAAAATTTATATAAACTATATAAAAAACTATTAATCAGATGTTAAATTATAATTTATTTGAACATTATATTTAAATAATAAATATTCTAAAACCCAGAGCACTTTTTAATTCAATTTATAGCTATATTTGTTTTATGAATTTAGATTACATCATTAGGGAGCCGGAGAATATCTCTCCAGATACACCTGTCCTTTTTATGCTTCACGGATATGGCAGTAACGAGCAAGACCTTTTCAGTTTCAGGGAAACACTACCCCAGGATTGGCTGATCATAAGTTTCAGAGCGCCAAGAAATACTCAATTCGATGGATATTCCTGGTATGATATAGATTTCAATAATCCTGAAAATTTTATAGATATTGATCAGGCCAAAGAATCCCTTCGTGCTGTTATGGAAAACATTATGGATATTATCAACCGTTATGGATTAACTCAAGGGCAAACTCATCTATGCGGATTCAGTCAGGGAGGGATTTTATGTTATGCTCTGGCCCTACAATATCCTGAGCTGTTTCACCGTATTGCCTGCATGAGTGCTTATCCTGAAAATAAATTACTTGGAAACGTTACCAAAGACAAAAAGAAACTGGAGCATCTGCGATTTTTCATCTCTCATGGAACGGATGATGCGGTTATTCCATTAGATTGGGGAAGAAAGGCTGCAGATTTGTTATATGATCTCAATTGCTATTTTACCTTCCGGGAATATATGAGCGGACATGGTGTAAACCAAAAGAACTATATGGATTTAATGGAATTTTTCTCGAAATAACCCAAATTAAACAAATAATATTTGAATTTATTGCAGTTTATATAAAGATTCTCGACATTGAGAATCTTTTTTATTTTTCATAAGAATAATTTCACTAAATTCAGTAAATGAATTTAAGATACTTTCTACTTACCCTACTCTTTAGCATTTTCATCAATGCACAAAACACTTTTGAGATAAAAGATGCTAAAAAAACCATAATTCCATTTAAACTTATTAATAACCTTATTTTCATTCCTGTTACCGTTAATGGAGCTGAACTTACTTTCTTACTGGATACCGGCGTCGCAGAAACCCTGCTTTTCAGTTTAGAGAATAAGGAAATTCAGTTAAGCAATGTGGAAAAAGTCAGATTTTCCGGGTTAGGTGGAGATTTAAGTATTGATGGATTCAGATCTGACCACAATGTCGGAAAAGCAGGTGACAATTTCATTAATGGCTCTATGACCATTTTTATCATCACCAATCAGGAGTTTAATATTTCTACCCATGTTGGAATTCCCGTGAATGGAGTAATCGGGTATCATTTCTTTAAAAATCATCCTATTGCCATCGATTATCTTTCCAAGAAAATAACCATTTATAACAATGATAACCTGTTCAGAAAAAAAGCACAAAAATTTGAAGAGTTTCCTATTTCCATTGAAAAAAATAAACCTTACATCTATGCAGATGTAGAAATGACCAATGAAAAGAAAAGCTCTAAACTTTTAATCGACTTAGGAAACAGCGATCCTATCTGGCTCTTCCCTACCCTGATTAAAAATTTCGTATATAATCGCCCTAATATTGACGACTTTTTAGGAAGGGGCTTTAATGGGGATATTTATGGCAAAAGAAGTCGGATTCATAATTTTTACATCGGTGATTTTAAGTTTGAAAAACCCCTTACTGCCATGCCCGATGAATATTCTATTCAGCACGTAACTTTAGTAGAGGATAGAAAAGGTTCCGTAGGAGGCGAAATAATGCGTCGTTTTACGGTTATTTTTGATTACCCTAATGAGAAATTGTATCTGAAAAAAAACAGGCATTTTGATGATCCTTTTCATTTTAATATGAGCGGACTGGATTTCAGGCAGGACGGCCTTCAATGGGAAAAAGACTTTGTGTCTGTAGAAACTACCAAAACCAATAAAATTGCCGCTGAACTCACCGCCGGTGAAAGGTTTCAGTATAAATTTGTTTTAAAGCCTGTTTTCTCCATTTCCGGAGTAAGAAAAGATTCACCCGCAGATAAAGCCGGCTTTAAAAAAGATGATCAGATTATTACTATTAACGGAAGCAAAACCTCTGATATGACCTTGGAAAAAATTATGGAAATTATGAAATCCGAAGAAGGAAAATCCATAACCATGGTTGTACACAGAAAAACAGCCAAACTGACCTTAAGTTTTATACTGGAAGACCCTATCCCATATCAAGATCAAGAGTAATATGAAAACCGAAGAAACCACTTTAGACAAAATAAGAACCAGACCGAGGTTCAAAATGTTTACTGATCTCAGCAAGGAAGAATATGCCGAAAACCTCAGGACCTACCTCAATGAGCATAAAGGTGAATTTTCTGGCAATATCAATAAGGAGGTTGCTACTATTTTCGTAGAAACTGAAAACGATAATTACTGGAAACCCAGGTTGTCACTAAGAATAGAAACCGAAGATGAGCAGACCACCATAAGAGGTGTATTCGGGCCAAGCTCCGCAGTATGGACGTTCTTCATGTTTCTCTATTTTTCATTCTCAATATTATGGATGACTTTTTTCACCATGTACTATGTGGAAAAACAAATTAACAGCAAGGAATTTCCCTGGGCCCTGAACGCTTCATTTGCTATGCTCGTCTGTATAGGCTTAACGTACGCCGCCGCAAGATTCGGACAGACTAAAGCTAAAAACGAAATGCAAAAGCTCAGAAAGTTTGCCGAGGAGTCTACTTTACAGTTTGAAAAAAAGAACTAATGCAGAGCTTCTCCCACAGGTTTATCTTCCGCAGTTTCTTTTGCTTCCAGCTCTAAGGCTTTCGCAGCTTTAATAGAATCGGCCACCTTTTCCCTGTTAGCCTGCTCTTTCAGCATTTTTTCAAGATTAGGCTCAATGAGCTTAGTCATTTCCTCTATGGAAATATTATTTGCATTAGGATCATCCAATAGCTTTCTCCAAGGCTTTCTGCCACCCCATTTATAATCTCCAAAGACTATTACCGGTGTTCCATTAGCTTTTAATGTAGCTCCTCCCGGGTTCAAAATCCAGGTATCGGCATAAGAATACAGCCATTGAGCATCTTTCATCAATAACCGAAGACAGGAATGTGAGGCAGGATACCCGGGAAGATCATACTGATGCCATCCGATTCCTCCCGTATTGTGAATATTAAAATTATAAGGAAGCTTCCATTCACTACTTACTGTAGAGATAGCCAATTTCTTTTTCCAATTGGCGAACATCAGTCCTCTCTTGGTTTGTGCCGCTTTTTTTCCCATACTTGTTGGTCCCCATTTTACCAGACTCCCGTTAGAATATACTCCATAAGCCTGAATAGGATAGGAAAAAACAATAAACTTCTTTACTTCGCTCAATACATCCAGCTGCATCGGGAAAGGTGAATAAGCCATCAGAGTCGTATCTATTTTTACGGGAACCACCAGGGTGTCCGCATTCCATTTATTTTTAGAATCAAGCCTGTTGAGAGCAAGAATTGCATAACGCTCCTTCTCGGTATACTGCTTATTGAAAACCGAAAACATGGAATCTCTCAGCTTTTTATCTTTGGGAAGTATGAAAGCTCCATAAAATCCGTTATCCTTCATTTGAGGAGGTATAGATTCTTTTACCACTACAGAATCCTTTTTGATAGAGTCCTTCTTTTGGGACGGAGATTCCATAGAAGAAGAATCTTTAAAAGTATCGCTTATTTTTTCTATTTCTTTTTTACATGAAACCAGTAATAAAGCACATAAGCATGTGTACAGAAATGATTTTTTCACAAATTTGTTCATAAAATAAAACAGGTCATTTAGTTTCGCTACTGCAGTACAAATATCAGACCTAAAATCTAATAATAAAAATACTTTGAAAAATTACCGTAAAAAAACGGATTAGAAAAATCATCAATACAATCTGATTAATTGTATATCACTTGGTATAAAAATGGACCTCTGTATCTGTAATAGCATATTAAACTCAGAGAATTCAGAACAAATAGTTAAAAGAAAACTTTAAACCCGATATTTATTCCGTGTATTTTTCTATTTTCGTATTTAATGAAATACTTTAAATACCTATTTCAATTCATCATTACTGTTGGGCTATTATCCTCATCAGCAATGCTGCTTTCTCAAAATATTTACAAAAAGTACGATTCCATTCTTCTGAATAAGCCTAAAGAAATGGGGAAAAATAATATTCCCAGAGAGAAGATCATTCTGTGGAATATGGAAATGCTGGAAAAAATGAAAAAAGAAAATTATACCAGAGGAATAATTTGGGCTCATATTAATCTCGCAAATCAATATTGGAATTTAGGGAAAGATGAAGAAAGTATTAAAAATTTAAACATTGCCAAAAAATTATCTGATGACCATGGGGTTGATTTTTTCACCCGTGCTAAAATTTATCAGGAATATTCTCAGACATATTATAATATGAACCTTATAAAAACAGGGTTAACATATAATTCTAAGGCGGGCTATTATGGAAATAAAATTGAAGACAAGGACAGAAGGAGTAAATTCTTATACTACGTCTATTCTTCAAGGGTAAATTTTTTATATGATACCAAAGAATTAGATTCTGTTTTATTTTATTTACATAAATCAATAAAGCTATATGAAAGCCCGCATATTGCTTCGTCTATAGCTAACTTTTATATAGAATATCAACCTAATCAGGACTCTGCCAAAGTCTATTTAGACAGAGCTCTCAATGTAATCAATCAAAAGAAAAAAGAAACAAATAGCTATGAAGTTTCTGTTGTATATTATTACTATGCCCAATATTTTTTCAGGGAAAAGAATTATGAAAAGGCCATCAGCTATTTACATCAATCTCTTGAATATAATGAAAAATTAAAAAACAATGGTCACACCCAAAATATATATCAGCTCTTGGCATTATGCTATAGAAATCTGGGAAATATAGAAAAAGAAAAAGAATATCTGGAACATTACGTAAAGCTGAAAGATAGTTTAGGCCAGCAACAGGCCAAGGGTATAGATTTGACACTAAAAAATATAGAACAGGAAACAGCCGAAGAAAAGGAAATTCTTAAAAAAAAGACCCTCATCAATGTCAGTATTTTGCTGGGCCTATGTTTTCTGGTGTTTGCCTACCTGTATTATCAGAATAATAAAAAAAAGAAACTGATCGCAGAAAGCAAAAAAATCATTTCCCAGAAAGAAGATGAAACAAAAAAATTAGAAAAAAGGATTGCAGGAGCTCATGAAGATTTAATCCAACTGGCAAAAAATAATGATATGGGGTTTCTGGAAAAATTCCAGGAAGTTTATCCTAACGTGGTCCAAAAGCTCCTAGAATTAAATCCGGATCTCACCCAGGCCAACCTTTCATTCTGTGCGTTAATCTGGCTGGGATTTTCTTCTAAAGACATTGCCGAGTTTACTTTTATGCAACACAAATCTGTACAGATAAAAAAGAACAGATTGAGAAAAAAACTCAACCTGGGATCGGATGTAGATCTCTATCATTTCCTTAAATCTCTTACGGATAATTAACACTTCCAAATCGTTTTTTAGTTAAACTTCTTGGTTTCGACTTTTGAAACAAAATTAATATAACATTGTAAATCAAAATGTTACATAAGTGTTATACCTATGTTAAGCCTGTTTTTATCTTTATAATTAGGTTCTGATATAAATTTGTCACCATAAACACAAATGTACTATATAGGGCAGTAATTTCTTGTAATGAAATACCTGTACCTCACTCATCAATTTAGATGAGATGGTTGTAAGCTATTACCTGAAGGGCTGCCTTATTTTAGTATCTCCATTTACTCAAATAATTAAAAATTGAACAAGTTTATGATGAAAAAAAATTTTTTAGCAGGCTTATTGCTTTCTTTTATGTCTGGGCACGCCCAAGTGGGGATTAACCAAAATAACCCTTCCGCTACTTTAGATATTCTCTCAAAAGGAAATACTTCGGCAACAAAGGCTTTTGAGGTAAACAATTCTTCAGGAACGGAGATTTTTACTATTCTGGACAACGGAAATACCGGAATCAATGTACCTGCTCCCACGGCAAAACTACACACCAATGGGAATATCCGATACGAAAACCTGCCACAGCTCACATCCGGTGTCACTCCTTTAGCCATAGACGCAAACGGATATGTGGGCACTTATACCCCTGTTGCGCTCTACTCATATATTACTATTGATAATACTCAGGTTACCTCAAGTTTTTCTCTTTACAGCAGCGCCATATATTATAATTTACCATTCCAGGCTACCGGTATTCTTAGCAATTCCCTGGGCGTGACGCTGGGTTCTGATGCTTCGGCAACGCTCAGCAGGACCAGCGGTGCCAATGATGCGGTAACCAATGTAGTGTATATTACTATTCCCAGTCCGGGGGTATATAAACTGAATTTAAATTACTATACCAATTGTACCGGTTCCCCATCCGGCTCTAGTGGGGGCGCCAATTTTCTGGGCATAGGAAGCGGCATTTATCTGGCTTCTTCCGGAAGTACTGCTTATGCAGAACAATCTACTATACGTAACAATGCTTTTCCTTTACGGGATAGTGCCGGTAACCTAAACACGGGGCAATATAACTATCCTGCACAAAATAATGTATTTACGATTGTAGAAACCACCTCCCCCAACCAGAAAATTGCCTTATTTGTCAATTGGGGAACTGCAGATCAGTTCAATACCAATGTGTGCTCTCTTTCAACGCCTACCGGTCTTGATAAGAAAGTAGCCTTGATTATTTCCAAATTATAATAAAAAACTGCACAAACAAAATGAATAAAATATTCTTCATACTAACCCTTGTTTCGTGTTTTTTATCTGCTCAACAAAATCAGATTGGGATCAACACGGCAACACCCTCTGCAATGCTGGATATAGTGTCTAAAGACAACACCAATATTACAAAGGCTCTGGAGGTGAACAATTCGTCTGCAACAGAATTGGTGAAAGTAACCAATGCAGGCAATGTGGGAATTAATATAGGAGCTTCTGTTCCCGCTGCCTTACTACATGTAAATTCTGCAGGAAGCCTGAATATAAGGCATGAAAATTTACCGGCATTGTCTTCACCAGCCTACACACCTCCCTTCAACAAACTAGGAATAGATGGTTCCTTTAATGGAGTTGGAGTACCTGGTACGGTTAAATATTTATATTATCAGCAAGCCTCTAACTATCCTTCTACTTATACAGGCTCACCAACTTTTACAGGAGGTTTTTCTCTGTATGACTCAAATCAATATACTAATATTCCGATAGGTAATGATGTCGGCCTAAAAGGCAATACTGCAGGGTTTACCTTCGGGACAGATGCTACAGCTACAGTTAATGGGCAGGTGGTGAGCAATGTAAAATATGTAATCATCCCTGAACCCGGTGTATATTCTTTTGAATTTTGGGGATCTCTCCGCTGCAATAGATACAACAGCACTCAAAACTATACCTTAACCGGGCAAATGCAGGTAAATACGGTGTTTGCTACCGCGTCCGGAACAACTTACACTACTAATACCATTGCAAGAGGTATCTTAAACTCAACAAGAGATAATTCCGGGAATACTACCAATACCTCTTATGCTTTTGCCAATCCTCAGGTATTGACGCAAGTATTACAGACAACAGTACCTAATCAGAAAATAGCCCTGTTCTTACAATACATAAGTGGTGAACCCAATCAGTTCACACATGATGAATGTTATCTGAATGTACCCGCCGGAAGCAATACAAGTTATTATTTAATTGTCACCAAAATGTAACCGCATCCAAAGTTGAAAAACAAACAATTACACAATACCTTATTAAAATTTAAAAAAGTTGTTATGATTAGAAAAAATTCTTTTTACAAAGCCCGATTGGCAAAAAAAATGGCAAAAATTTTATTGACCATTTTACCATTGTATTTCAGCTTTTTATCCGGTCTTTTATTTGCCCAGACCGGTAATGTAGGAATCAACACAACCAATCCTACTAATACACTGCATATAGTCTCCGGGGCGGATCCTTTGAGATTGGAAGGTTTACAGCCGGGAAATTCAGGAAATAACATCCTTACCGTTGACGGAAATGGTGTTGTGAAGCAAAACGCCAGTGTAGTGGGCTTACAGAACGGAAGTTACTTTGCACAGGGAAACAATCTTGTAAGTATTCCTGCAGGTCAGGCACTACCTATTGACGGAGTTACCATAACTTTCACTCCGACTGTCAATGTGAATGCTATGGTTACAGTATCTGCATTGCCATTGCCCTCAGCAGCAGGTTCAAATGTACAGGGAAGTATTGATCTATTACAAAACGGGGCAAAAATATCATCCCAGTACTATTCTTCCTGGGATGGGCAAAATCTTAATCGCCTGGGAAATTATTCCACAACGACCAGGCTGGTTCCCCTAACAGCCGGTACCGCTTACACCTTTTCGGTACAGGCTAAATCCTGGATAGGAACTACCGTATTTAACAAAGACCCTACTGTAGCACCAACCTATCTAAATGCCACAGCAAGTGATTCCAATTCGATGAAAACAACAATGACGATTGTATTATTTTCAAGATAAAAACACAAACAAACAGATTCAGCATTATAATCTACTTTAATTAAAAATATGATGAAAAAAAATTTTTCAGGATGGTTATGTCTCATAGCCGGGGCTGCCATTCATGCCCAAATGAACGTAGCTTTTACAAGCAAAAGCTTTGCGACAAGCGGACAGGAAGACCTTTTACATTCAGGTTTTACTTATTTTAATGCAAAGGCTAATCCGGTTAAAATTCAGGAACCCTCGGCAGGCTCCTATCAATCGGGTGTTTACAAGAGTGTTTTAGTTCAAGACTCTGATGGTGACGGCATTACGGATGATCTTGATCTGGATGATGACAATGACGGAATATTGGATACGGTAGAATGCCCTTCTATCACCAATCATCCCGTGTATCATTTGTATGATGATAATATTTCATCTACTAACTTTTTAGACCTATATAAACAATTAGATGGGATTGGTTCTACATTTGTCTGCCCTGTAATTAACTGTAGTGTTAATCCATATGGTTCTTTATATAAAAGTACAAATATAACCGGAAGCGTAACCAATCTTGCGTATGATGACAGTAAGTATTATACCGTAGATGCCGCAGGAAATCTATTGTATACCAATAATATTATTAACGGAACGTTTACCAATTTAGGCAATGCCAATATAGGAACCGGTTTCCTAAACTTAGCCTATGATAATGGCATTTTTTATCATTGGAAAAGAGTTGGTACCACTAATGCTTTTACCTTATACAGCTCGCCAGATCCGACTACAGTTCCATGGGTATTGATGGGGACAGTCAATGGAAGAGTATACTCATTTACAAGTGGTGGTTATACCTATGAATTAAAAGATATGGCTGTAGATGACGGCGTTTTCTATTTCATGTACTATTCTGCAAATGTAGCAAATAATGACAATGCTAATCGTACGATTGTTTACTCTACAACGACTCCTACTGCTTTAACTCCAACATGGCAAAATTTAGGTTCCACTAATTTTGGAACGGGAGTTTACAATATTGCGATTGGTTCTGAAGATTTATATGTAACCTGTGACCCCGATGGTGACAATATTCCCAATCACCTGGATTTAGACTCAGATAATGATGGTTGTGTAGACGCAATGGAAGGTGATGAAAATGTAACTGTTTCCCAATTGGTAACAGCAGGAGGTACTGTTGTAACGGGTTCTATGGCAAGTAACCAAAACTTATGTGCTTCGGTGACCTGTGTAAACGCACAAGGCGTTCCTTTGGTTGTAAATTCCGGTGGTGCTGCTGACATTGGTGGAGACCGGGGACAGGGTATCGGATCATCACAAAATGCAACCGTAAATAGCTGTGCCTGCTACAACAATCCATCTACCTCAACGGGAATAGATTCCAAATTCGGAATTACCCTTCTGAAACGGGCTGGAAATCAAAATGGCACTACACCAACAACCAATCAATGGCCAATGGTTCGTAAATCAGCACATGCCGTTTTAGAATCCAATACCAAAGGATTTGTCGTAACCCGTGTATCAACAGCCGGTTTATCTTCTATTACAAATCCGCAGGAAGGGATGATGGTGTATGATACGACTGCCAAATGCTTAAAGATTTATGATGGTGCTGCATGGAGCTGTTTTTCAAATCCAGCATGTCCATAACGAAGAAAGCCCTAAAACTTTTTTAAACTCTTCAAAAACAAAATCAATGAAAAATATAAAAATTATATTATCGCTTATAACAGTAGCCCTATCCTCTACAGCGTTTTCACAAATTATTATTGGTGACCAGACGGGAACAGCAACAGCAAAGACCTCTGTATTATTAGAATTTGCCAATACCGGCAACAAAGGAATTATTTTGCCTTATGTGAGAACTATCCCCGCATCTCCTACAGAAGGAACCATTATTTTAGATGCCAGTACAGCAACCACTGCACGGGTAAAATACTATAATGCCAACAGCATAGCAGGAACCAACGGCTGGACAGATTTAAGCGGACAGAATGCAGATATTACCGCCGCGCTTGCCCAACAGCCAACCGGTGTTACGGAAAGTACTGCTAAAACAATAATTGGGGCAGTAACTACCACATCAGATGGTGTATTGGTTTTAGAATCTGCCACAAAAGCAATGATACTACCTATAGTGGCATCTACAGATAATATTCCGAGCCCAAGCCCCGGAATGATGGTGTACATCAATAAAGCGGGAGCAAAACGCCTTGCCGTTTTCAACGGAAGCAAGTGGAGCTATTGGAGACCATAGTCTAAATTTCCCTTCGGACAGAGAGTTAAAATCAAAACACAAATGTCATTATAATATGAAAATCCGAAGGGAATTTATCTTTTAGTAACGGTAAAATAATTATCACTGTAACGATCATTAAGAATAATGAAATTCAGCATTAAGTATGCATACATTATTGGAAAAACAAAAACTGAGGTTTTGAAAGAACTGGGAAACAACCTTATTTTTTTTCAAATAATATCTGGGTGTATCATTTAAATACAAAATGGTGGCAAAAGCGAAAAAAACTTTATCTATTTTTTGAAAATAATCGTGTAAAACATATTAATATAGAAATGATATTATAATAAAAATGGAAAATTTCAAAAACATTCATATAGGTCGTTTAATCAGTCAGGCTGTCCGGGAAAATGATATGGAGCTATCCCGTATCTGTAGTTTTCTGAAACGTACAGAAACAGAAGTTCACCAGATGTATGAAGCTGATAGTCTTGATACAGAAATCCTTTTAAGATGGAGCAAACTTTTGGGTTATGATTTTTTCAGAGTGTACAGCCAGCATTTGATACTATTTTCACCCTCATCGGCTGCTGAAAAAGGTGAACCTCGTCATAAATCGAACCTGCCTCAATTCCGAAAGAATATTTATACAAAAAATATGATTGATTTTATTCTTGATTTATTAGAAAATGGGGAAAAAACCAAACTACAAATTATTAATGAATACAAAATTCCAAAAACTACTTTATATAAATGGATACACAAATACAAAAAATGAATACAAGACCGGATTACCATAAGATTTATTCGGATATAATCCAGTTAAGATATCCTGAGAAAGAAAAGTATTGCCAGGTTATTCTTTCCCAAAATCCTATTTCTGAGCTGGAGGTCATTAAACTTAATGATATTATTTTTTCTCAGCAGGAAAATGAAAATCAGATTTCCAACCAAAGGCATCGTGCTTACAATGAGCAAGTGATTTTAAAGATCCTAAATTATCAGAAGAAAAACAGATTGAATAATACCCAATTGGCCATTCACTTCAATCTTAGCAGAAATACCGTAGCCAAATGGAAAAAAATATATAAAATAATATAATTCTTTTCTGCAGGGCTATGAGAATTTTATTTAGATACGTTGCTAAATAGTATTAAAAGAAAAAGTCGCTATTTAGCGACTTTTTTATTTGTAGCGATCCGGACGGGACTCGAACCCGCGACCTCCGCCGTGACAGGGCGGCATTCTAACCAGCTGAACTACCGGATCAATTTTTTTAAAGTAAATTGATAAAAACTTATGCGATCCGGACGGGACTCGAACCCGCGACCTCCGCCGTGACAGGGCGGCATTCTAACCAGCTGAACTACCGGATCATTAAATTTAAAAGAGCTTGTTTCTTTTTGTGATTGCAAAAATACACCTTTTTTAGTTACCTGCAAATTATTTTTTAAAAAAATGCCTCCCATAGCTGGAAGGCGTTCATTATCAAAGTTATTTTTTTACAAGTGTGCGCTTAGCTTTTCAGCGATAACATCTTTAGGAGCTACCCCTACCAGTTTATCCACTACTTCTCCATTTTTAAAAATAAGAACCGTAGGAATATTTCTGATTCCGTATTGCATTGAAATTTCCTGGTTGTTATCAACATCCACTTTTCCTACTACTGCTTTTCCTTCGAAGTCTGCAGCCACTTCTTCAATAATCGGTCCCAGCGTTCTACAAGGTCCGCACCATACTGCCCAAAAGTCTACTAATACAGGTTTATCTGATTTTAAAACCGTTTCCTGGAATGAGCTATCTGTAATTTCTAAAGCCATTTTATTTTTATTTAATTAATATTATATTTTCAATTATTTACAGTTCAAAATTAACACTTTTAAGCCATAAGCTTATCTATGCTGAGCATTTGTTTTTTCTATAACAAAGTCATTTGAAATTTCTTTCAGAGCTGTTACTAACGTATCAATATCTTCTTTAGAGGTCAGATGACTAAACGAAATACGTAACGGTGTACATTGATCCATTTCATCTTCAGATAATACCATCATCATAACCATAGAAGGTTTTGAAGCTCCCGAAGAGCAGGCGCTTCCCTGTGAAACAGCTACCCCTTTCATATCCAGCTGAAGGCCGATTAATGGATTTTTATAAGGCAATAATGCGCTTAAAACCGTATACAGGCTATTTTCTTTTTCCGCACTCCTTCCGTTAAATTTAATCCCCGGAATTTCGGCAGATAATCTTTCAATGGCATAATCTTTAATCCCCTGCATATGGTTGGTATAAGCCTCCATATGGTCCAAAGACAATTCTAAGGCCTTGCCTAGCCCTACAATCCCACTTACGTTTTCAGTTCCCGCTCTTAAGCTTCTTTCCTGAGGTCCGCCGGTAATAATCCCTTTAAGGCCCGTTGCTTTTCTAATGAATGCAAATCCTACGCCTTTCGGCCCATGGAATTTATGAGCGCTGCATGAAGCAAAATCAACTTGAATCTGAGAAAAGTCAAGGTTCATATGAGCCATAGTTTGTACAGTATCTGAATGGAAAAGAGCGTTATGCGCCTTACATAATTCAGCAATCCTTTTGATATCTGTAATATTTCCGATTTCATTGTTAGCATGCATTAAGCTCACTAAAGTTTTTTTATCAGAAGATTTTAAAAGTTCTTCCAGCTTATTGAGATCAATATCACCTTTTTCATTAGGGCGGATGTAAGCTACTTCCACTCCTTTTCTGTTTTTCATATCCAAGATACTTTCGGAAACACATTTGTGCTCTAAAGGAGAACTTATGATCCTTTCCACGCCAAGATGCTCTACGGCGGATTTAATGATCATGTTATTGGATTCTGTTCCGCATGAAGTAAAGATAATTTCAGCAGGAGTTACATGCAGATAGTCTGCAATCTGCCTTCTTACATTTTCAAGCAGAATTTTTGCTTCCTGTCCAAAACTATGGGTAGAGGATGGATTTCCAAAATTCGTCTTCATGATGCTTACCATGGCATCAATAACTTCTTCTGAAAGAGGCGTGGTTGCAGCGTTATCTAAATAGACTTTATTCATTTTTAGTTTTACTTTTTACTTGGAATATTTTAATTCTACAGCAGTGAACTGGTAATTGGAAGGCACAGTGAAAATCATCCATGGTTTTGAAATCACCTGTATTTCCATTCCTCCTGAAAGGGATTGCGGAACTTCAACGTACAAGATATTATTCTTCACTGAAACACTTTTTATTTCAGTGATTTTATGATCTCCTGATCTGAATTCTCCCAGATTATACAATATAACTTTCTTATTTTCAGGAAAATCCGGATAATTACCCGCAGGTTCTTTGCCGACTTCCCCAATTGTAAAGCTTCCGCCTTTTACTGCTTTCAAAAATTCCTGTTCGTTTTTTAAAATAACAAATCCGGGACGGCCTGTTCCTCCCTGAGATTCTGATACAAGAATTTCTGCATTGGTCTGCATATTCTGAGATTTTTGGGATGTTTGGGATGGTGTGTTGACACAACTCATAAGAATTGCAAAACACCAGACAATCAGTTTGTTCATTTTTACATTTTTACATTCCAAAATTAATGAAAAAATTGGTAATGTCCTTCATTTGCCCATTTAAGCATATACTTGTCCCCCGAAGTATCTCCGAAAGCTATAATTTTATCAAATTTAGAATTGCTGATTTCTTCTTTTATGCGTACAAGCTTTTCTTTTCCGTTGCAATTTTTACCGATAAAATTCCCCGTAAAAATGCCGTTCTTAAACTCCGCTTTGGTGGAAACCAACTGCATTTGCAAAGCATCAGCAAAAGGTTTGGCCCAAATATCCAGTGAAGCGGTAACCAGCAAACTCTGAGTATTAGTGCGGTCCATATGATTGATAAAATCCAGTGCGTTTTCACGGACAATTTTAGGATAGTGATGTTCAAAAAATTCTTTGGATTTTTTTTCTATCTTCTCTTTAGTCTGCCCTTTAAGAATAGAGCCTATGAAGCTTTTTTTTACCTTTTCAGTCTCTGCAAGCTTTAATTTCAATAAAATAAAGAGCGGAACATGTTTAATAAATTGTAGTCGGAATTTGCCAGGATCATAAAACTTAAGATACATAAACATGGTATCTTTATACGTTATAGTACCGTCAAAATCAAAACAATACAATTTCTTCATAAGGCTAAAGCTTTAATTTTTTGAAAATAAATTCAGGGATATTCCTGATGATCATCATAATAACGCCCCAAACCGGTAAAACGTATGCGACGTTCTTTTGTTTTTTGTAAGCTTTATAAATACAGTCTGCCGCCTGCTTTGGAGTCGCCGTTAGTTTAGGGTTTAAAGGGAGTCCTTCCGTCATTTTTGTAGCCATAAATCCGGGCTTTATGGTCAGCACGTGAACTTTTTTATCAAAAAGATAATTTCTCAATCCGCTTAAATAGGCCGTGAAAGCTGCTTTTGCGCTTCCATAGATGAAATTACTCTGTCTTCCCCGGTCACCCGCAACGGAAGATAAACCGATAATGGTTCCGGATCTCCTGCTTTCAAATTTCTGAGCAAAATAGTTGATCACCGGAATCAATCTGGAGTAATTGATATCTATAATTCTTTCCGTATTCTTATGATCATAAAGCCCTTCTTCCGTTCCTTCACCCAGATATCCGGTGGCACAAAACAGCAGGTTGGAATAAATATGATCAAATTGGTTATAATCGATTTCTTTCAGTAAATCCAGCTCAATCACTTCAGATTGCTGAAGAAATTTCACATCAATATGTCTTGCAAATCTTTCCGTAGTTTCTTTATTTGAGGTAAGGAGGTATATTTTTTCAAATTTTTCTCCTTCCTGAAGTGCTTTTTCCACAAAAGCCTGCGCTACTTCAGACGTACTTCCCAGAACTATCATTGGCTAGTGATTATTTATGATTCTTTTGTGCTGTAAAGACACAAATTTTGGGTTTTGAATGTTTTTAAGATAATTGGTCAGAGAAGATCTGCTCATACTGTCTTTCGTCAGATAAATCCGGCCTCCAAACTCCTGAACGATCTGATCCAGCTGATCCACCAGTTTTTTCAGCTTTGAATTAACCTTAAAGTCTAATGCCAAGGTATAGCCTTCAAAAGGGAAAGAATTGTAAGCTTCCGGATTATTTTTTCCAAACAGCTTTAGCACAGCCAGAAAGGATCCGTTTCCACTATTGGCAATGGTTTCCAGTATTCTTTTCATTCCTTCTTTTCCTGTTTCTTTCGGAATTACCATTTGGTATTGGATAAACCCGGACTTGCCATAAATTTTATTCCACTCATTAATGGCGTCTAAAGGGTAAAAGAAGGTTTCGTAATCAATAAAGCTTTTAACTTCTTTTTTGGCCTGCTTTTTATAATACAATACATTAAAAATCTTTACGGTAAGAGCATTCAGAACAAAATTAGGAAAGTAAAAAGGAACTGTTGGCTGGAATTTCTTTTTCAGTCTCAATGGGTTTTGCTTTAAATGTTGAGGAAGCTCATGCTGAAAAGCATGTTCACCCCTCATCAAAATACTTCTGCCTATGTTTTTTCCTTTCTGAAGACAGTCAATCCACGCAACGGTGTAGGTCCAGCTTTCACTTTCTTCAAACAGTTTGAAAATTTCGTCAAGGTTCTCCGCTTTGATGCTTTCCTGACGAATGTAGGCCGTTTCTATATTTTTAAGCTTGAATTTAGCGGTCAGAATAATTCCGGTGAGCCCCATTCCGCCAATCGTCGCCCAGAACTTATCTGCATTCTCTTCCCGGGAACAGGTAATAATTTCTCCGTTTTCATTCATTAACTTGAATTCAATCACGTATTCTGAAAAGCAGCCCTCGGCGTGGTGATTTTTTCCATGAACATCAGAGGCAATAGCTCCACCTATGGAAACAAATTTGGTTCCCGGAGTCACATACAAAAAATATCCCTGCGGAACCACCACTTCCAATACTTCTGAAAGCAGAACTCCGGATTCACATTCCATTACACCGTTTAAACGGTCAAAACTGATCAGTTTATTAAGTTTTCTGGTAGAAAATATATGTTCGCCCAGTGAAGCATCCCCATAACATCTTCCGTTTCCTCTGGCAATAACTTCATTATGGCTGAGTATAAATTCTTTTATTTTACTGAAGCTGTCATCCGATTTCATTTCTTTTTCCACTACCGGATAATTGCCCCAGTTGGTAACCTTCTGTATAAAATTCGGCTTCATTTTTTAAAATAAATTTGAATTAGAAATGTGGCTACCCATAGTAATAAAGTAACCTGGATATACCGGTCTCTGTACACAATTTTTGTCGGCGATTCCGTTCTGTTATACACTAAGGTCTGCTGCAGATACCTTAGGAATGCAAATACTACAAAAATAACGGTATAAAAAACTCTTTCATGAAACCTGTCCTGAACTTCCGGTGATAAGGTAAACATCAGGTAGCAAACAATAGCTAATGTGACGGATATGGAAAGGGCAATATCTGCAAACTGCACATTATAGCCGTCCAATGCTCTTCTTGTCTTTCCGGAAACCTGTGCGTTGATAAGTTCGCCTCTTCTTTTTCCAATAGCTAAAACCAATGCTAAGACGAATGTCAGCAGGATCGCCCATTGGGAAATACTGATCCCTGTTATATATCCTCCTGCCAATACTCTCAAAACGAACCCGATCGCAATAATAAAAATATCAATAATGGGAACATGCTTTAATTTAAATGTATAAGCCAGGTTCATCACGAAGTAGAAAAGGATAATCGTGGCAAATTTCCATAAATCCTGATGAAAATATGCCTGGGCGAAAAATACAAGGGCAATGTCAGCTGCAATTAACCCTATAAGGATTCCTATCGCTTGTGATTTTGAAATAGCTCCGCTTGCCAATGGTCTTCTTCTTTTTTCAGGATGTTTTTTATCTGCTTCAATATCATTATAATCATTAAGAATATAAACTACACTGGCAGCGAGGGAAAAGATGATAAAAGCAAATATGCTTTTGGTAAGTAAGTCCAGATTGGTAATGTTGCCGGAAAAAAACAGCGGGACAAAGACAAACAAATTCTTTACCCATTGCTCTACACGCAGCAATTTCAGATATTTCTTCATTTATGTTATTTCAATTGCAAAAATAGTAATTTCAAAATTTCCAGCATAAAAATACAAAAAAAACCGCCGAAGCGGTCTTTTAAGAAAATATTTATATGTTTAATTAATTACTGTCCTTGCTGGGCATCATTAATCATTTTCTCGTTGGCAGTAATTGCAAATTCAACTCTTCTGTTTTTTGCTCTACCTTCTTCTGTATCATTAGTTGCTACCGGCATGCTTTCTCCTTCTCCCATAGCAAATAATCGGCTTGAAGCGATTCCTTTAGCTGATAAATAGGCTTTTACGGAATTCGCTCTTCTTTCTGAAAGTCCCATATTATAATCATCTGAACCTTTGCTGTCTGTGTGTCCGTAGATATTGATATTGGTATCAGGATTGTTGATAAGGACCTGAGCCAGTTTATCCAGGTTGGTTTTAGCTGTGCTTGTAAGATCTGATGAATCAAAAGCGAAGTTAACAATACTTTCACTCATGGTAATTTTAATACCGTCTCCTACTCTTTCTACTTCAGCTCCAGGCAAAGTTTCTTTAATTTCTTTAGCCTGCTTATCCATTTTAGAACCAATAACGTTACCGGCTACACCACCAATAATACCTCCTAATACAGCGCCTAATGCAGCATTTTTACCTTTTCCTACATTATTCCCCAAAATACCTCCAATTACTGCTCCTGAAGCTGCCCCTACCGCAGTTCCTCTCTGTTGGTGGTTTGAGTTTTGAACTGCTTCACAGCTCGTTAATAACAAAGCTGATGATAAGAAAAATGCTCCGATATATGTTTTGTTAAATCTCATCTTATTGAATATTTATTATTAATAATTATTTCATTCCTGTTCTTTGAAAATTGTACACAACCCTTACTGTGCTTCCATCAAAAGGAACATTCTGTTCAAGCGAAAACTGGTCTGTAGTCTGATTGATCAGGTTCAAAGTATATCCTGCAGTATTTTGCTTAGCTTTTGTTCCTGCATAAATTTTCTTGAAAGAGAAAGTGTTTCCTCCTGTAGCGTCGATCTTGATCGGTTGCGTAACGGCAGGACAAGATCCGCCACCGTTTAAAGTATATGCCCCGGAATAATTATTAGGGATCAATCTCCAGTGGCTTCCTACGAAGCACTGAGCGTCTGCCCCTTCATCAAAAGGTTTGATTTTATACTGTTTGTCGTAATCAATACTTACGATTTGCCAGTCTCCCTTCATCTTAAGGAATTCTGCTCTCTGATTTTGTGATGCTTTTGCATTGTTAACTGAGGAACAAGACACTGCAAAAAGTGATGTTCCCAACATTCCTGCAAGTAGTAACTTTTTCATATCTGTTTATTATTTTAGATACAATAAAGTTACAAAAAACCGTGCCAAAATTGTAAAAAAAAAGAAAAAGTCCCAGAGATTGGGACTTTTTCTAGTATAAATTTAATGTAAGTATCCTAATTTACAGCTTGATTGGTTTCCCTGCAGGCTTTTTCACCTTTTTAGCAGGCTTTACAGCTTTTTTAGCAGCGGAAGATGATTTTCCGTTATAGAAATTGGCGTAAGCATATTCAGCTGCCTTTTTCAAATCGATAACACCTCCTGCCTGAGAGTAGTCTCCAAACTGGTTTTCTGTATTTGGATTGCTAGATTTCACTAAAGATTCAATAATCTGATCCGGTTTAAGATTTGGCATATAAGACAACAGAACTGCTGCTGCACCTGCCACTACAGGAGAAGCCATTGAAGTTCCCTGAAGGTATCTGTATTCATTTTTCGGAACGGTAGAATAAATTTCTTCACCCGGAGCAAATACATTCACCATTTTTTTGTTAAAATTGGAGAATCCTGCTCTGAGCTCATTGTTTCTGTTGGTACTTGCTCCCACTACAATAACGTTGTTTACAAACGGCTTTTCATCTGTAACATTTTTAAAGTTGGTAGGATAAGCAAGGTGTTCAGCAACGTCTTCGTTTTCATTTCCTGCCGCTTTTACTAAAAGAACTCCTTTATCCTGAGCATATTTGAAAGCATCCCAAACTACATTTTTGCCGGGAGAAACGGGTTTACCAAAACTCATATTCAAAATTTTAGCTCCGTTATCAACAGCATATCTGATTGCATTGGCAACGTCTTTATCTCTTTCATCCCCATTTGGAACCGTTCTTACGGACATAATTTTTGCTACTTTTGAAGCAACCCCGTACTGAATTTCTTTTCCCTGAGGAAGTCCCGCAATGATACCCGCCACGTGAGTTCCGTGTTCTGCGTCCGGCCCTTCATAGTGATTGTTTCCGTAATTTTTTTCAGAATAGTCATCATAGTTGTCTCCAACGATTTCTTTTCTCGGATCATAGTTCACGTCATACTGCTTGGATTGAGGTCCGAAATGGTCTATCGCTTCTTTCATTTGCGACTTCATTTCTTTTTCAAATTCCGCAGCAGATTTCCCTTTAAATTCCGGGCTTTGAGCCACCTGATTTAAGATCTGAAGGGCAATAGCGTCTTTTTGATCCGTTGAAGGCTTAATAGCAGAAATATTTTCAGCCGTTACAGATTTACCGTTCAATAATTTAACCATATTAGGAATTAAATCGTTGATCATGGTATAGGTCTGCATGCTTTGTTTTGCTTCCATACTTTTCTTGCTGAAAAGCTCTTTGGATTTCATATACATGGCAAATTCCTCCGGCATTTTAGCCTGATTCGCTTTATTTTTTGCAGAATCTTCTCCTTCAAAGACTGGTTTATATCTGGCAACCACTCTGGTTACTTCCATATTATCCACATCAACATCTCCATTTTTACCTCCTATGAAGTTCCAACCGTGAATATCATCGATGTATCCGTTCCCGTCATCATCCTTTCCGTTGTTGGGAACCTCATTTGGGTTCGTCCATATATTTTTAACTAATCCCGGGTGATCTACCTGAACTCCACTGTCCAAGACTCCTACAACCACAGTTGTCGGCTTCAACCCTTTAGATTCTAGAAATTTATATGCATTTTCCGTATTCACTCCGTATACTTTTGCCGTAGCATAATCTTTATGATACCACGTCATTAAGTCTTTATTCTCTTTAGGGTCCACAGCTTTTTCCTGGGCTTCCTGGGCATATGTAAAGCTAAATCCCGCTAAAAAAACAGCAGCTAATAATACCTTTTTCATGTTAGTATAAATGTTTAATATTTTTAATATAAGTCAAAGATTCAGGCCCTTTGTTACAAATTAAGTCCAAAATTGACAAATCTTTTAAAAACCCCAGCTTATCTGAGAACGTCTGATAGTATTCTTCCATTTCAAATTCCGAAGGAATTTTAGCTGAAAAACGCTCTCTGAAATTGATCTCGTCAGGATTTTTGATATATTCTACATTCAAAGAGTGTGCCTTTTCTGTTTTTAAGATCTGTTGGATGATTTCCAATCCTTTCAGATTAAAATCGACCAGTTTTTTTTCATTAATATCAAAAATTTTCCTGATTTTATCCTCATAATACTCAAAATACGGGGAGCTCTGATACGCGGTTTGGATCGACTTCCAATGAAGCTTTCTCCAGTCTTCGGATTCGGAGATCTCTATATCCTTTAATTCTCTTTTCCCATTGTGACTAATGGGAATAATCAATGAAAGTTTCCCGTTTGCCCCGTAAATATTGGCTCTGTTTCTATACGTCTGCTTTGGAAAGCTTTCAAACTGTTCAAATATAATATTGTTTTCAGGGTTCAGAAAAACTGAGAACCATGAAATGGGTGGTAAATAAAATACCGGCAGTAACACATTCTTCATATTCATTATACAAAAATGAAGTATTTTTTCAAATACTTCATTCTATTTCTGTTTTATTTAATTATAAATCTTCTTCTGTTTTTTTCTTTCTGAACAACTTTACAAAATATTCCCATCCGAAGAATAAGATAAGGATCATTGCGGCAATCCACCAGTATGATGTTTTGTTGGCTTCTCCTGTATTAGTGGCCTTGAACATTCTATCCCAACGTACTTTAAATGGAGCCTGGTAAGAAGAGCTTGCATCAGCAAATGCTCCCTGTAAACTCATCCAAGTGAACATTGGCTTACCAACAATATTCTCCTCAGGAACGAAACCAAAGAATCTTGCATCCAATGATGCATCTCTGTTGTCCCCGACCATCATATAATAATCCTGCTGGATTGTATATTGAGTCGCTTCTTTTCCATTGATGAAAATTTTTCCGTTTTTATTTTCCAAGCTGTTGTGCTCGTATTCGGAAATGATCCACTGATACATGGGAAGTGTTTCTTTATTGATCGCCACAACATCCCCTTTCTTAGGAATTCTCACAGGACCATACCAGTCCTGGTTCCAAGGTTTGTTGATAGGGAAAATAGACTGGGTAGTATCTATGCTTTTTGTATAGGCAGTTCTATCAGCATTTAATTTATATGAAATGGTTGCGGAATCTTTCGGATAGATGTTTTCTTCCATTGAAATAACATTCGGTAACGCTTTGATCTCTGCAGCCGTTTTATCCGTTAATCCCTGGAAAATATATTCAAAACCTTTATCACCCTGCATTTCTCTTACCGGTAAGAATCCATAGGTATTATACAGTGACGGAATATCCAATTGCTCTCCCGTATTTACGGTATATGCATGCTGAACTTCCTGATCTCCCAAAACAGTTTCCGGTTTTCCGTTCACGAAAAGTCTTCCACTTCTCATTTCAAATGTATCTCCGGCTGTAGCCACACATCTTTTTACATACGGATCTTTTCTGTCGATCGCTGTATGTACTGAATCCTGCGGATAGTTGAATACTACTACATCATTTTTCTGAGGTTTATTGAATTGTAATATTCTTGTGTATGGCAACTTTACTCCCTCCACATAAGATTTGGGATCATTTTTAGGATTTCCATCTTTTTGGGTATCATAAATTGTACCCTGCAAGAACGGGATTGCTAACGGTCTCATCGGCAATCTGTACCCATAACTCCATTTGTTTACAAATAAGAAATCTCCTACTAACAATGTTCTTTCCATGGATCCAGTAGGAATTCCGAAAGGCTGGGTTACAAATACGTGAATGATGGTTGCAAAAACTACTGCAAAAGTAATAGACCCTAGGAATGTATCTTTCTTTTTAGCATTTTTCTCTTCATCCGTTAAAAACAATTCATTGGCATTTTCATCCTCCAGTTCCACATCTTTGGAATAGTTCACCGTTGCCATATAAATGAACGGCAGAATTACTGTAAGAAGCTGATGCTGGAAAAGGTTTTTTCCAAATTTTTTCATTAAATAAATATGGAAAACAGACATCATGATTGGTCCTACAATCGGTAAATAGGATAAAACAGCCCACCATTTTGGATGTTTGGTTTCTTTTAAGATAATGAAATAATTATAGAAAGGTATAAATGCGAATAACGGACTATAGCCCATTTTCTTGAACAGCTTCCATGTTGAAATTCCCATCAATACGGATAGGATGAGAACATATACTGTATAAGTTAAAAAGTAATTCATAAATTTCGTGCCTATTCTGTTAATTTGTGTTGAGCAACTTATTATTAGTTAATCATTATGAAGTTTTGTTACAGCTTACAGTCCCAAAACGTCTTTCATGGTAAAGTTTCCTTTTTTGTCTTTGATCCATTCCGCAGCCACTACCGCACCTAACGCAAAACCGCTTCTATTGAAAGCCGTATGCTTTATTTCAATTTCATCTACCTCACTTCTATAGAATACGCTGTGGGTTCCCGGAACCTCATTTTCACGGATGGCAAAAATACCTAATTGGTTTCCCTGAGTTTCTTCTAACTTCCAAGCTTCAAATTTAGGGTTATGCCTGAAGATCCCTTCAGCCAGAGAAATAGCCGTTCCGCTTGGAGCATCTAATTTATGAACGTGATGAATCTCTTCCAATTGACAGGAGTACTCATCTACGTTCTTCATTAAATCGGCTAATTTTTCGTTCAAAGCAAAAAATAAGTTTACGCCTAAACTGAAGTTGGAACCATATAAGAATGCTGTATTATTTTCCACAGCCAGTTTTTCAATTTCGGACTTCTTTTCAAGCCAGCCCGTTGTTCCGCAGATTACGGGAATTTTGTTTTCCAGACATGCTTTTATGTTATCAAATGCCACTTCAGGCAATGAAAATTCAATAACAACATCCGGATTATTAAGGTTTTCAGAAGTTGGGGTTTCTTTCAGTCGGGCAACTACTTCATGCCCTCTTTTTGTGGCAATTTCATCAATGATCTTACCCATTTTACCGTATCCAACTAATGCTATTTTCATATTTATTTTATTTAACTATCCGTTTTATCTATTTTTCAAAGCAAAGATCGCAAAGAAAAGTTAACATACTTGAGCTCGCAAAGGCATTTCATTTAGCAAGTATTCAATAAAAACGTATTCAATATTAATTTTTAAAATCTGTAACTTAAACTCAGGCCTGTTTTAGGAGGTGCCATTCCATACTGATCCTGGATTACGGCTGGATTTAAAGACAGATCAGGGTCATGACGGCTTTCATAAAGATGAGCATCTACCACCGCATCTACAACATTCAATATATATATGAGCGCTGTAAAGGCAATAGCATAATCTCTTTGCCTTTTCGCTCTATCCTGGGCATTTCCCAACGCTACTTTATCCAAGTTAGGGTGACTATCGACAAATTCGTTAGGAGTCCCGTTTAATTTGGCAATGTAATATTCTCTGTATTTTCTGTATTGCTTATCATTCCAGACCGCAATTCCTACTCCTGCTCCCACAGCTCCCCAAACGATAGGAATTTTCCAGTATTTTTTATTGTAATACTGTCCTAATCCGGGAAGAACTGCAGAATATAATCCTGCTTTTGTAGGATTCAGCTTAAGGGTCTGTTTGGTGGGCCCGTTCGCATTTTCAAGATCAGCAATGATCTGGGATTCGGATTTCGCAGGTTTTGCCGCAGAGATACTGTCTTTCGGATGATATTCCACCCGAATGGTATCATTGGGATTAACCTGTGAATATGCCGTCACGAACAGGCATAAGAAAAGTGTGAAAAGTATTTTTTTCATTTATTTAATATGGGATAAAATATATTCCAGCTCATCTTCATTTTTGAAGTCCAGAACAATTTTACCTTTTTTACCATTTCCGGAGGTTTTGATCTCCACTTTTACGTCTAAGATATCAGCAATTGTTTTCTGAGCTCTTTTATAGTTGTTAGACAGTTCCGGCTTCGCTTTTTTAGCTGCGGGTGATTTCGGGTTTTTAAGAAGTGCGGACGCCTGTTCGGTTTGGCGAACATTCAACTGTTCCTTGATGATCTTATCAAAAAGAATTTGCTGTAATTCATCATTTTCCAAGCTTATGATGGCTCTACCATGTCCTGCAGAAATTTCACCGCTTCGGATCGCATTCTGTATATCCGGGCTTAATCTTAATAATCTGATGGAATTGGTAATGGTACTTCTGTCTTTTCCCACTCTCTGGCTCAGATTTTCCTGCGTCATCCCGATTTCATCCAAAAGCCTTTGGTATGTTAGTGCGATTTCAATGGAGTCAAGATCTTCTCTCTGGATATTTTCCACAAGAGCCATTTCCAACAGTTCCTGATCGTTAACCAAACGGATGTAGGCAGGAATAGAGGTAAGACCTGCCAATTTACTGGCTCTGTAACGTCTCTCCCCGGATATGATTTCAAACTTTTCCCCATCTTTTCTTAAGGTAATCGGCTGGATCACGCCTAAGTTTTTGATAGACTGGGCAAGTTCATTTAATGCTTTTTCGTCAAAATAAGTTCTTGGCTGGGTAGGATTCGGGTAGATATCCTCTATAGACACTTCTACAATATTCCCTACAAATTTATCTGCCCCTTCATCGGTAGCAGAGTTGATTGTCGCTTTGGATTCGGCACTTAAAATAGCGCCCAAACCACGTCCCATAGCTCTTTTTTTGTCCTTCATATTATACTTCAAGCTTTAAGCTTATGGCTTTAAGCTATTTTTAATTCTTTACTAATTTTTCGTTCTTCAACAGCACTTCTTCCGCCAATTGGATATACTGGATGGCTCCTTTACTTTCGGCATCATAATTCAGGATGCTCTCTCCGAAACTTGGTGCCTCACTCAATCTTACATTTCTGCTGATGATGGTTTCAAAAACCATTTCAGGGAAGTGTGCATTTACTTCTTCCACTACCTGGTTAGACAATCTTAATCTGCTGTCATACATGGTAAGAAGCAATCCTTCAATATCTAAATCCTTGTTATGGATCTTCTGTACATTTTTAATGGTATTCAGGAGTTTCCCTAATCCTTCCAATGCAAAATACTCACACTGGATCGGGATAATTACCGAATCTGCTGCTGTAAGTGCGTTAACGGTGATCAAACCTAAGCTTGGTGCACAGTCGATAATGATGAAATCATAATCATCTCTTACACTCTGCAATGCCTGCTTCAGCATATATTCCCTATCTTCCTTGTCTACCAGCTCAATTTCTGCCGCTACCAGGTCAATATGTGAAGGAACAATATCCAGATTAGGTGTACTTGTTTTTTGGATACAACTTTTCGTGTCTACACTATGCTCCAATAAATTGTAAGTGGAATACTGCACTTCCTCAACACCCAGGCCGGATGTTGCATTCGCCTGAGGATCAGCATCAATAATTAATATCTTCTTTTCCAATACCCCTAATGCCGCGGCCAAATTTACAGCTGTTGTTGTTTTTCCAACTCCCCCCTTTTGATTAGCGATACCTATGATTTTTGCCATTATTAGAACTTTAAGCTTCAAAAATACACTTTTTTCTTTGCTCTTCGTGAACGGTGAAAACTAAATTGAGTTAAAATATTGTTAATAAGAGTTTTATGCATTAAAAAAATTATCCACAAAAAATAGCTCTTTGTGGATAACTGTTCAAGATTTGTAATTAATAATATTATTCAAATTTCATTGAAATCGGAAATTTGAAATAGCTTCTTACGGCTTCTCCTTTTTTATTTTTTCCAGGGACCCATTTCCCTCTGATCGATTTAATGGTTCTGATAGCTTCATTATTAAAATCTGCGTCTCCTCCATTGGCTTTGATTCCGGAAATAGTCCCGTCAGTTTCCACAATAAAGGTAATGGTTGTTTTCATCAGATCTCCGCTTCCTTCGAAACCGGAACCGTCAAAGTTGCTGATTACTTTATTTCTGAAGGCATTGATTCCGCCTACGAAATCTGCTTCAACAGCAGGTACTTCAATTACATCAGGATTCTTTTTTTCAACAGGTGGTTGTGGCGGCTTCACTTCAGGCACAATAGGTCCTCTTCCGGTATTTGAAGTTGGAGGAACATAATCATCTGTTTTTGTCGGAGGTGCATTAAAATTGTCAACAGGTCCGGCAACAGCATCATCAGGTACTTTTTCTGTTTTTTTATCAGGAGCCTTAATTGATGGTGTAGGAACAGCATCAATATATGTTCTCACTTCAGGACGCGCAGGCTGTACTGCTGGCGGCTTTACTTCAGGAGGGTTAACGTCCACAGGATCCAAAATAAATGGCCCTTCAGGGGTCGTAGTTATTACAATGGGTTCAGTTTTAAACGCCGAGATCACCATTGGAGTAATTGAAATCGCAGCCAATAAACCAACGCCTACAAAGAGTGCTTTCGTTAGTAGTCTGTCTGATTCATTTCTTAATACATAGGCACCGTATTCCTTATTGCGGTGCTCAAAAAGAATTTCATTCAAGCGAAATTCTTGGCTTTCGTGTAGGTGTTTCATCACTAGTAAAATATTTAAACTGTTAATACTTGTGATTATTAGTTTTTCAATGCTTATCAATAAGTATTATACCAATATCAAAATATTTGCCAAAATTTTGCCAAAACCTCATCATTTTATAAAAAATTATACCAGCATTTTAAATTTAACTATGCATACAATAATAATCTATTAACAATAAGATTGTTACAGTTTTTATTTAACAACAATAATTATTAAAAATTTAAAAAAATTCAACATAAAATAAAAAACAGTAAAAACCACATCCTCAAAATCGGAAAAACACTGAGATATTTTTTCTGAACCCAAAATACATTTGTACCATACAAAACAAACAAAAAAGGGAAAGCTGAAAACCTAACAGAGTAAGCACTATTTAAAAACTGATAATTATGCCAACTTTAACACAAGAAGCAAAATCCAACTCACTAATGAGTATGCTATTGAAGCAAGTTTATGACACTGTAACCAACGGAGGGAATCCTGATTCTTTAGGACCGGATGATTTCATTGCCTTTGATCCGGTAGGGATTACTCTTTCTGAAGACACTTTCGATTATGCGCTTAACGGGCTTTTCGGAGATGCTCCATCACCAAAACCAATGCTTGACGGGACAGGGAAACCGATCCTTGATGCCAATGGAAATCCTAAAGTAGATATGGAAGCCTACCAAAACGCTTTATCTAACAGCAAATTCAGAAAATATCTTCAAATGGAGCAATTTGCTGCCATGGTAGATGTAGTTCCTTCTCAACTTCCCCCTCTTACACCGGACGGAAACGGAAGATCTATGACTATTATGAGTGTTATGAACGACTCCCAGAAAAGAGTTTCTAAAGTATATGAGGATCTTTTACAGTGGTCTGTAGTTGTAGACACTCAGTTTGATGAAAAGGTTGAAAAGAAACTGGATTCTTTAAGAGATAAATTATTCAAAATTAAAAAAGTAAAAAATCCAGACTTTGATGAAAATGCACCGGTAGACGATATGAATAAGCCGGAAATCTTCCACACTTTCGTATCTCCAACATATGCCAAATATATCGAGTATCAAATGAAATACTATGATGTGGTAGATGCCAACAACGAAATCAGAACCGCTGCTGATAATGGAGACGCGGAAGCTATGGCTAAGCTTTCCATCGACGGTAAAAACATGAAAAAGCGTGAAGATGCAGCTTTAAAAGCATGGCAGTCTTTAGGATATAAAGAAGCAGTGGAAAGAATTCAGAATTACCTGAGCGAAATTGAAGAAAAGCATATGCTTGTTATCAAGAAAAGAATTCAGTCTGAGTTCAGAAACAGCCAGAGAACAAGAGTGCTGGACTACACCAACTACTCTCCTTCTATTCCGGTTGCTGCTAATGCTTTGAAAGAATCTAAAGGATGGCCAACCATTACCATTACGGAAGGTGAATCCAATTATGACTATTCAAAAACAGTTCATAACTGGAGTGCAGCCGGAGGATTCAGCATGGGAATTTTCTCTATCGGAGCCAAAGGTGGAGGAAAACACGAAAAAACTAAAGTGAATACAGATTACACGAATATGAAGATCTCTTTCAAATTAGGAAAAGTAAGAGTGGAAAGAGGTTGGTTCAATCAACAGTTCGTAGAATCTAAATACTGGAAGTTACACGAGCAATCTCCACAAGCATTGAACGGAGATATGATCAGCGACGGTAAGGGTAAAGGATTAATGCCTTCTATCATTACAGAATTGATTATCGCTAAAGATGTTTCTCTGGATTTCACCAATAACAGTACAGCATTCACGGATGTTAAAAATTCAGTAAGCTCAGGAGCAGCCGTGGGGATCGGACCTTTCGTATTCGGAGGCAGCTACAGCTATGACAACCAGGATGTAAAATCCAATGCAAAATGGAATGGTAAGAAATTAACTTCAGACGGAATCTACATCATCGGTTACAAATGCCACGTAGTTCCAAAATCTCCAAACCCAAATCCGGAGATCAAGAAGTGGACAGACGGAAAATCATAATATCTTCTCTATAAATGAGTAACCGGCAGGAGCTTTTCCTGTCGGTTATTTCCCAAAAACTAATTACCAAAACTAATAGCCATGAAATATTTTATTGCCGTTTACCAAAAGCTGAAAAACATTTATATGTCACAAAGCTCCATGGAAAACGATTTACCGATGATCTGTCCTTCTTTGAGAATCTATGAAAATGAAGACCTTGAATTACTGAAACCTCAAAGCCTGCTTAATGATGAGCAAAAGAAAGCGCTCTCCATTATTAAAAAACAAAATATGGCTTATGAGCTTAATTCCGTGCCCATTTCTTCCAATTTCTGGGATCTGAATCCTAACAATTCTCTTTTTGATATTTACAGGGACATCCTTGAAAAAAATAATCTGAAAAATATTGAGGAACACCTGGACAAAGTACTGGAAACCAAAAGCACCATTCTTTTTGATGCTAAAAACAACGATACCAAAGAGTTTAAAGCTTATAAAAAGTATCGAACCAACCACGAAACTGCTGTCAACAATATCACTTCCCATCTGGAATTGTTTGACGGATTGGACACAGATGAAGAAAAAAACAACTGGAACGATCAGCTGATCCACCTTAACAATATAAAAGAGCTTGCTTTTTCCGAATGGAAAGTAAAAGGCAATAAAGATATCATTGAAAAAGAACTTGCCAAGATCAACAAAGCAACAGAAGCGGATCTGTATGTGGCGATGGCTCAAAATGCCAGAAATACTTTTGAAGCTGCTGAAAAAACAGATGTCATCAACCAGGCGTCCATCCATGATATTAATTTCATCCCATATGATTTTATGGAAAATGAATCGGGATGGAACAGCATGCGAATTGAAAAGTCTGAGCTGGAAGGATTACATTCTGAAGCCAAGAATGCTACGGAAAATCTGCCTTCTGAAATTCTCTCCATCGATTATGATGAAAGCATGATCGAAGCTGTGGAACTTGAGTATTCTTTTGTGCATTTAAAAAGAAGCTGGTTTAATAAAAATTTTATGCTGTCTTCTGTATTTGAGTGGAATGAGCCTAAAAAAATATCGGACGGAATGACGATTTCCAATGATTTCAAACTACCTGCATTCCCCAAAACAATGATGCTGATGAAAAACCTTAAGATCATTCTGAATCCGGCGATTAATAGTGAAGCGATAAGCAATCCGAATCAGCTGGTATATTTTGGTCCGCTGGTCATGAAGCAACAGGTTTTTGTGAATAAAAATAACAATCAAAAGTTTTTAAAAGCCATTACTAATGTGAAGACGATCAAATCTGATCAGCTTAATTATATGGCTAAAAAAACGGCGACTGTTGAAACCATGAAAATGACTCCCGTGAATGATATTGCTGTAAAGCCAGCCGTTGTTGAACCAACACCTACTCCTGCGCCAGAAGCGATGAAAGCCGCAGCCAGCACTGCTTTTGTTAACAAAATCAATCTGGGTGGAATGATGGGCGGAATCAAGATTCCTGCAACCCATGGAGCAAGCCCTGTACAGCCAACCCCAAAACCAGTAACCCCTTCTCCAAATCCCATTAAAGTTCCTTGGGGAACATGGGGTCCTAAATACCCAACTACTCCTATTCCAACCACCCCGCCACCTCCACCGCCTACCGGAGCGAATGTACAGTTCAAGATTTTGGATAAAATGAATAACGAACCTATTTACAAATGTGCGCTTTCGATCAAAGGAACCAATAACAACCGGATTTTTGAGATCGAATCCAATGAAATAGGAATCATCAACCAGTTTATTCCTATCGGGGATTACAGCATCGAGCTCAGAATTGATGATTATGCTGTACTGCAGCAGAATTTCAGTGTGACCAATGCGAATCCATTGTCCCTGGAATATAAACTTCAAAGAGAGGAAGTGAAATTCAAATCGTTCTTCCTGATTGGCATGATCTGCGAAAGAATGCCTAAAATACCTATGAATTAGTAGTATTTGTACTCATGTATTCATGTATTATGTATTAATGATTAAAGAGTTTATGTGTAGATTTTGCCTTTATTTATTAACTCGAATCCCGAAACACGAAACTCATACAACCCGAACTTATAACTCAAAAAACTAAAACCATGAAACTTTTAAAATATTACACAAAATCTCCGGAAGTTCTCACCCTCTGTGAGCTTCTTTACAAACTGGGATATAATATCCGGATCTCTGATTCTTTCAACCTGGAAGTTGATGCTGCCGTAAAGGATTTTCAAAAGAAAAACTTTTTGGTGGTGGATGGGATTGTAGGGGTAAAAACCTGGACGATGCTCCTTGAAAAAACTGCTGCTCCGGTAAGCTCCATAAGCTCCACTGATAAATTCTTAAAGGAAAGCGACCTGATGGGTTTTGCCGACCAATACGGTCTTGAATTGGCTGCCGTAAAAGCCGTCAACGAAATTGAAAGCAGCGGAAAAGGATTTTTAATCAACAATAAACCTAAGATCTTATTTGAAGGACATATTTTCTGGAATGAACTGAAGAAAAGAGGTATTAATCCGAGTTCTTTTTACAATGCCAATAATAAAGATGTTTTATACCCTAAATGGACCAAAATTTATTATCAGGGAGGAGTAAAAGAATATGACAGGCTCAACGAAGCCATTTCATTGGGAAGCGATCCAAAATTTAAGGACGCAGCATTGTGTTCTGCTTCCTGGGGATCATTTCAGATTATGGGATTCCATGCTAAAAATCTTGGGTATTTCGATGTGAATGAATTTGTTTCCAAAATGGAGATCAATGAAGGGGAACATCTGAAAGCATTCGGGAAATTCCTTGAGAAAAACGGACTTTTAATCCATTTAAGAAATAAAAACTGGGCAAATTTTGCCAAAGGATACAATGGCGGCGGGTACAAGCTCAATAAGTATGATGAAAAACTGGCGAAAGCATACGCTAAATATTCTAAAAACTAAACACTTATAACCATGGCACTTACAAAACAATATGAATGGCTCGTGAAAGAAAACGGGCCTATCATGATCAAACAGGCACTGAACCTTTTCGGTACTACAGAAGTACCCGGTGCGGGAAATAATGCAACCATTTTATCTTGGGCACAGGAAGTAGGGCAAGACCCGATGTACAATGGCGTTAAAAAATTCTACAATGCCGATTCTATTCCCTGGTGCGGGCTTTTTATGGCGGTTGTAGCCAAAAGAAGCTCCAAGCAGATTGTTAAAGATCCTTTATGGGCCTTGAACTGGGGAAATTTCGGGAAACATACTCCTACCCCAATGCTAGGCGACGTGTTGGTTTTCATCCGAAACGGCGGTGGACATGTCGGACTGTATGTGGGTGAAGATTCCACCTGCTTTCACGTATTGGGCGGAAATCAAAGTGACAAAGTCTGCATTACCAGAATTGAGAAAAAGCGGCTTTATACCGCCAGAAGACCAAACTACATCAACCAACCTGTTAACGTAAGGAAAATTTCACTTTCTTCTTCAGGCACCGTTTCAAGCAACGAGGCCTAATAAAAAATCCTGCTTTCGCAGGATTTTCTTTTTTATCTTAGAATAATTCTTTTCTGATGATGTTCTGACTTCTTTCAGGTCCCACAGAAACCAGGTATACATTGATTCCTAAGTATTGCTCAATAAACTCAATGTATTTCTGAGCATTGGCAGGAAGTTCATCGTAGCTTCTCGCTTTTGTGATGTCTTCTGTCCACCCCGGAAGCTCTTCATAGATCGCTTCGTAGTCGTAAAGCTTTGTTGTTGAAGAAGTGAAATAATCGATGATTTTCCCATCTTCTGTTTTATACTTGGTAGCGATCTTCAAAGTATCAATTCCTGTAAGAACGTCTAGTTTTGTAATAACAAGGTTGTTGATCCCGTTGATCATACAAGCATGCTTCAAAGAAACCAGATCTAACCAACCTGTTCTTCTTGGTCTGCCTGTCGTCGCTCCAAATTCGTGTCCGATCTGTCTGATCTTCTCGCCTAATTCATTATCCAGTTCAGATGGGAAAGGTCCGTTTCCTACTCTTGTACAATATGCTTTGGCAACACCAATTAAGTTTTGAAGAGATGTCGGCGGAACTCCTGCTCCTGTACAAACTCCTCCTGTAGACGGAGAAGATGAAGTTACGTAAGGATACGTTCCGAAATCGATGTCCAACATCAACGCCTGAGCTCCTTCGAATAAAACATTCTTTCCTTCGTGGATCGCTTCGTTCAATTCCAGTTCCGTATCAACAATTCTGTCCTGAAGCTGTTTTCCGATCTCTAAAAACTCATTGTAAATTTCTTCAACATCTAAAGCCGGCTTTCCGTAATATTTTTCAAACAGAGAATTCTTAACTCTTAAGTTTTTCTCAATTTTCTCTCTTAAAATTTCAGGATTTAAAAGGTCTACCATTCTGATTCCCACTCTTGCGATCTTATCTTCATAGCAAGGTCCGATTCCTTTTTTGGTAGTTCCGATTTGTGTTCCTCCGTGCTCTTCTTCACGGTACGTATCCAGCAAAATGTGGTAAGGCATGATCACATGCGCTCTTCTGCTGATAAAAATGTGGTCTGTTCTTAAGCCTTTGCTTTCAATTTGATTAACCTCCTTAATAAAAGATTTAGGATTGACCACTACTCCGTTCGCAATGATACATTTCCCTTTGCACTGAAGAACTCCCGATGGAAGAAGGTGCAACACAAATTTTTCTTCACCTACATAAACGGTATGACCTGCGTTGTCTCCCCCCTGGAAACGTACAACGTAATCCGATTTAGCCGATAAAACATCTGTGATTTTTCCTTTACCTTCATCTCCATACTGAAGACCTACAACTACGTAAGTTGACATATTTTACTTTTGTTTTTAGATTCGTGCAAAATTACTTTTAAAAAATTGGGTGAGCAAATTTGTGGGGAATTTTATTTTTTGGGTGGGTGGAAATCATGTTGTTGACAATAATTATATCAAAACTAATAGTTTGTTTATCTACATCTATTTGATTAAATACCAAGAATTGGTATATTTGATTCAAAATTATAATTATGGCAAAAAATACATCCATACTTTTAGGTGATTATTTTGATAATTTTATTAATCAGCAGATTAAATCCGGAAGATTTTCTTCTGCAAGTGAAGTGGTGAGAGCTGCTTTACGAATGTTTGAGTATGAAGAATCTAAAAAAGCAGAACTCATCAACGAATTAAAAAAAGGGGAGAAATCTGGTTTTACTGAAAATTTTGACCGCAAAGAATTTTTAGATAACCTTCACCAGAAACATACTGCTGAATAATGAAATATAAAATCAGCAAAGAAGCTTTAAACGATTTAGAAAAAATTTGGCTATATACATTTGAAGTGTGGTCAAAAGAGCAGGCAGATCATTATTTCAATTTATTCATAGATGAAATTGAATATTTATCCGAAGATCCAAAATCAGGAAAAGATTACAGTGAAATCAGAAAAGGATATTTCCGTTCGAGGGTAAAATCGCATTTTATCTTTTATAAAATTAATCTTAAAAATGAAGAGATTGAAATCATCAGAATTCTTCATCAACAAATGGATATTTCATCAAGGTTAGACGAATAAAAAGCAAACCTTACAGGTTTTAAAAACCTGTAAGGTTTCAGACTGCAAGAAATCTCTTTTTAATCCAAAATAATTTCTCCACTTACTCCAACCTCCTTCACAAACACCCCATCATGCGAAATCACCAGCAAAGTTCCGCGATAATCTTTGATAGAATTTGTTAAAATCTCCACATTTTGAAGGTCTAAATTATTCGTTGGCTCATCGAGGATAATCATATCCGGAGCTTTATTACTGATAGAAAGTCCGCATAGAAGGATGCGCAGACGTTCTCCCCCACTCAGAACATCACATTTTTTGTCCCACGTCTCTTTTCCAAATAAAAATCTGGATAATAAGGTTTTCACTTCAAATTCCTGCAGGGCGTTATCATTGAACTGTTGCACAAACTCATATACTGTGGCATTTCTATCGATCAGAGAATATTCCTGGTCAATATACATCGTCTGAAAATCTGATCTTGTAACTTTCCCGGAAGAAGGTTCCAAATCTCCCAACAACAGCTTTATTAAAGTCGTTTTTCCGGAACCGTTGGAACCTTTGATGAAAATCCTGTCACCACTCCGGATTTCAAGACTGAGATTTTCTTTCCAGAGATTTTCTTCGCCATATTTAAAATTAATTTCCTCCGCAGAAACCAGAATTTTTCCGGAATGCAGATTCGAATCATTAAAATTCACTTTCATCTGGTCAGAATTCCTTACAGACGAACGCAATTCCCGCAAATCCCCGGAAATATCATTGATTTTCTCGGCATGAACGCTTTTCAATTTGGAAGTATTTTTTTCCGCATTATTCCGCAGCGTATTCATCATGATTCTCGCCACGCCTGATTTCTCCTGTTTTCCTTTTCCTCTTGCATCGAGCTTCTGTTTCCGTTCCAGTGTTTCACGTTCCTTTTCTTTCGCCTTTTTCAGTGCCCGTTCTTTGGAATGAATATCATTTTGCAATGCCTCATTTTCGATTTCTTTTTGTTCAGCATAAAAATCATAATTCCCACCATACGTAGAAATTCCCTGATTGCTCAATTCAAAAATAGTATCCACTAAATTCAGCAAAGTCCGGTCATGACTCACAATTACAACTGTAGAACTTGTTTTTTGGATGAATTCATATAATAAATTCCGACCTTCCCAATCCAGATGATTCGTGGGCTCATCCAATAAAATAATATCCGGCTGATTGATCTGAATTCCGGCAAGAAAAACCTTTGTCTTTTGTCCGCCACTCAGGCTTTTCAGTTTTTGGTGTAAGTCCACATTCTCAAGTTTCCAGTATTGTAAGGCATTCTGACAGCGTTCTTCAATGTCCCAGTCATCATTCAAGGTTTCAAAATAGATGTCATCCACTTCCCCATTGGTAATTTTTTGAAGCGCTTCTAATTTTTTGTCAATTTTCAGGCATTCGGCAACGGTCAGGTGATTAAAATTCCCAAACATTTGCGGAACATATAACAGATCACCTTGAATATTGATATTTCCTTCCAGAAGTTCAATTTCACCGGCAATCAGTTTCAGTAAGGTGGATTTTCCCATGCCGTTACTTCCGACCAAAGCCGATTTGGTATGAGATGGTATCGTTAAATTTATAGAATTAAAAAGCAGATTCCCCGCAGGAAACCCAAAGGATATATGATGTAGAAAAAGCATGATTTCTTTCTTAATTAAGGTTAAACTTCAATAACCGAATGGTTATTTTTAATTAAAAATCCGAAAGAAACTGTATCCTACATGTCTGTTATTTTGGGGTTTGTGAGTTACAAAGATAGTGATTTGTTTTAAATTTGCTTTTTTATCTTTCAGTTTGTCATTCTGACGAAGGAAGAATCTCTTATCCTCTATCCATAACTTGTCAATAGATTCTTCATTCCACTTCGTTTCATTCAGAATGGCATTTCAACTTAAATCCTTTTCGGAATCTGAAATAAAACAGGAAAATATTTTCATCAAAAATCCGTAACTTTGCCTCCTACTAATTTTATTTATGGAAAGCATTCAAGTTCACGACAAAACTTTCGTTCCTTATCTGAAGGACGCCGAAATTCAGGAGATTGTAAAAGCTACGGCTTTAAAAATTTATGAAGATTACAAGGATGAAGTTCCTGTTTTCATTGGTGTTTTGAATGGAGTGATCATGTTCTTTTCTGATCTTTTAAAATATTATCCGGGAGAATGCGAAATTGCCTTCATCCAGATGAGTTCTTACGTAGGAACAGAATCTACCGGGATTGTTTACCAGAAAATGGAGCTTACCAAAGACGTGAAAGACCGTCACATTATTCTTGTTGAAGATATTGTGGATACAGGAAACACGGTGGAAAGCCTTTTCAAATATTTCAAGGAAACACAGCGTCCAAAATCCGTAAAACTGGCTTCATTCCTATTAAAACCTGAGGTGTATAAGAAAGATTTCAAACTGGACTACATTGGAAAAGAAATTCCTAACAAGTTTGTTCTTGGTTATGGATTGGATTATGATGAATTGGGAAGAAACTTACCGAATTTATATCAGCTGGAAGAAGGAAAAATCAACGAATAATTTCAAAATCTGAAATTCAATTTTAAAAATATCTAATTAAGTAAAAAATGATAAACATTGTTCTGTTCGGCCCTCCAGGAAGTGGAAAAGGAACACAAGCACAAAACTTGATCGAAAAATTCAATCTAAAGCAGGTTTCTACCGGTGATCTTTTCAGATACAACATGAAAAATGATACGGAACTTGGAAAACTGGCTAAGTCTTATATCGATAAAGGCGAATTGGTTCCGGACCAGGTAACAACAGATATGCTGATCGATGAGATCAGAAAGCCTACCGATACGAACGGATTTATTTTTGACGGGTACCCAAGAACTGTTGCTCAGACGGAAGCGTTGGAAAAAATCGTTAAAGAAGAGCTGAATGATGAGATTGATATCTGCCTTTCTCTGATCGTGGAAGATAAGATTTTAGTGGAAAGATTGCTAAAAAGAGGGGAAACCAGCGGAAGATCAGACGACAGCAATGTAGAGATCATTGAAAACAGAATTAAAGAATATTATACGAAAACAGCGGAAGTTGCCGAGCTATACAAGCAACAAGGTAAATATGTAGAGGTAAACGGTGTGGGAGAGATTGATGAGATTGCCCAAAAATTGTTTGCTGAAGTAGAGAAAATTAAATAGTTAAAAGTGATGAGTGATGAGTTATAAGTTTTTACAATTCATACTCATAATTCATAACTCATAACTCCTAATTATAAGAAATGTCAAATTTTGTAGATTACGTAAAGATTCATTGTAAAAGCGGACACGGCGGTGCAGGTTCTGCCCATCTTCGCCGTGAAAAGTATATCCCAAAAGGTGGTCCTGATGGTGGAGACGGGGGACGCGGCGGACACATCATCATGAAAGGAAATGCCCACGAATGGACTTTACTCCCTCTTCGTTATACCCGTCACGTAAAAGCGGAACGCGGTGAGAACGGAGGTAAAAATCAGTTGACAGGGGCTTTCGGTGCTGATGTTTATATTGAAGTTCCCATTGGTACCATCGCTAAAAATGAAGATGGCGAGATCATCGGGGAAATTTTAGAGGACGGACAGGAAATCATTCTGATGCACGGTGGAAAAGGTGGTTTAGGAAATGAGCATTTCAAATCTTCTACCAACCAGACTCCCAGATATGCGCAACCGGGGCTTCCTGGTGAAGAAGGCTATATTACTTTTGAGCTTAAAATTTTAGCAGATGTAGGATTGGTAGGATTCCCGAATGCCGGAAAATCGACTCTTCTGGCTTCCGTTTCAGCTGCAAAACCTAAAATTGCCAATTATGCATTTACAACATTAACGCCCAATTTAGGAATTGTAGATTACAGGAATTACAAATCTTTTGTAATGGCAGATATTCCGGGGATTATTGAAGGTGCTGCAGAAGGAAAAGGTCTTGGACACCGATTTTTGAGACATATCGAAAGAAACGCTATCCTTTTATTCCTGATTCCTGCAGATTCTGAAGATCATTTCCAGGAGTTCAAAGTTTTGGAAAATGAGCTGAAGGAATATAACCCTGAACTTCTTGATAAGGATTTCATTATTTCTATTTCAAAATCCGATCTTCTGGATGATGAGCTGAAGAAAGAAGTGGCGGCAGAATTCCCTGAAAACAGACAGCCTTTGTTTTTCTCAGGGGTTACCGGTGAAGGTCTCACCGAATTGAAAGATGCAATCTGGAAAAAATTACACGGATAGAATCCATATAAAAAAGGATCAACAAATTGTTGATCCTTTTCTGTTTTTATCAGGCCGACTTTTCTATTTCCTGCAAATAATGATTTTTTCATTAGCGGAAAGTCCATAAAAGTCATCAGCCGCAAAAGTTCTGACTTCTGTTTGTAATCCTGCTTCTTTTAATCTGTTTTCCAACCCTGATACTGAATAAATCCTCACATGATTATCCTGACCGAAGTATTTCAACCTGTCTTCGGGAGTGGTAATAGTATAATCTTCATATATTTCCCCTTCTTTAAAAGGGGTTTGTACCAACAAAGTGCCTCCCGGCTTCAGTACTCTGTGCAATTCTTTCATGGCTTCAGTATCTTCAATGATGTGTTCCAGAATATGATAGCATGTGATAAGATCAAATGTATTGTCTTCAACATTAATATTTCTGATATCAAAATGGTAGTCTGCCAGAAAATCATCTTCATAATCTGAAGAAAAATACTGAATATTTTTATCTGCTTTTAATTTTTTATACAAAACCCTGAAAGGAGAAAAATCCAGGAAAGACATATCAGGCTTTAAAAACTCTGTTTCCAAAAGCTTATACAGTCTTCTTATTCTTGGAATGCTGCCACAAACAGGACATATCTTTTCCCCGTTCGGTAATTCTGCAAACCCTTTCAGTTGTGTGCCGCAAATATTACATCCATTATTATTTCCCCTATAAAAAGGAACTAATAATTTCCTGAATTTTTCTTCATTATTAATAAGTACTTTTTCGGGAATTAGATTTTTTGCAACAGTTTTTAAGAAGTTATACATGGGAAAAAGGTGAAGTAAATTATACGAATTAATCTGATCAGAAAAAGTTTATTGTTCCAATATCCTGTAGGTGCTACCCTGCAAATATATAACAAATTAATTGATAAACCCGGACCGGTTTCATCACTTCATTTCTTTATTCTTTTAATGTTTTTGGAACAATTCTTGACAGACCTCCATAAAATTGAATTATGAAATATGTACTAAGTCTTTTTGCCTTTGTCTTTTTATTTTCATGCACTGCACAGAAAACACAATCGAAATTTGCTACAATTGAATATGAAGCCGGAGCATGTTTTGGCTTCTGCCCTATTTTTAAAATGACCATTAATCCGGACAGAACGGCCGTTTTAGAAGCGGAACATTTTAATTTCACCAAAGATCCGTCAAAAGCTGAGTTTTCCAAAGAACGGGAAGGGACTTTCAAAGCTACGATTAAGGAAGCAGATTATAACAAACTGATTTTATTACTGGATGGACTGGATGTAAAGAATTTACAGGACAACTATGGAAATCATAATATTACAGATCTTCCGTCCTCTTATCTCAGAATCAATTTTACGGATGGAAGTTCTAAAAATGTAGAAGATTACGGAAAGAACGGCAGCGAAAAATTATCACAGGTCTACCAGTTTTTTGAAGATTTGAAACATAATCAGCAGTGGACTAAAGTGAAATAAGCTTTTTAAAATATTTAGACTACCTTTGCATAAGCTAATTCCTTCAATGTGAAGGAATTTTCATTTAATTAAAAACAATTCATTTGAATTTTACAGATCTAAACTTAATAGAATCCATTGCAAAAGCAATCAAGGAACAAGGATATACCCATCCAACCCCAATTCAGGAAAAATCCATTCCTGAAATTTTAAAAGGAAAAGATTTCCTGGGATGTGCACAGACTGGTACAGGAAAGACGGCGGCTTTTGCTATACCTATCTTACAGAACTTAACAAACAGCAAAACGCCCAATCGTCATATAAAAGCTCTTATTCTTACTCCTACCAGAGAATTGGCCATACAGATCGAAGAAAACATCAATGCGTATGGTAAATACCTCCCATTGAAAGAGCTTGTTATTTTTGGCGGTGTGAAACAGGGAAACCAGGAAGCGGCTTTAAGAAAAGGCGTTGATATTTTAGTGGCAACACCGGGAAGATTGCTTGACTTTATTTCCCAGGGAATTATCAGCCTAAAAAATATTGAAATCTTTGTTCTAGACGAGGCGGACAGGATGCTTGACATGGGCTTTGTACATGATGTAAAGAGGATTATTAAACTTTTACCTCAAAAAAGACAATCTCTTTTCTTTTCAGCGACGATGCCTGCAGAAATCCAGAAGCTTGCGGATTCTATTTTAAGCAATCCCGTAAAAGTTGAAGTAGCTCCGGTATCTTCTACTGCTGAGACCATCAAACAATCGGTTTACTTTGTAGAAAGGGAAAACAAGCTGAATCTTCTTACCCACATTCTTCAAAATGACATTTCCGATTCTGTTCTTGTATTTGCAAGAACGAAACACGGAGCAGATAAAATCACAAAAAAACTTGTAAAGAGTAATATTTCGGCTCAGGCTATTCACGGAGACAAATCACAGAACGCAAGACAGAATGCGCTGAATAATTTCAAATCAGGAAAAACCAGGGTTCTTGTGGCTACTGATATTGCTGCAAGAGGGATCGATATTGATGAATTAAAATTCGTTATCAATTTTGAACTTTCTGACGTCTCCGAAACCTATGTACACCGAATCGGAAGAACGGGAAGAGCCGGTGCGGAAGGAACTTCTATTTCTTTTGTCGACGGATTAGATTTATTAAACCTTAAAAATACCGAAAAGCTGATCGGAAAAAAGATCCCTGTGATTAAAGACCATCCTTTCCATACGGATGATCTGGTGGCACAGAAAAGAGATTCCAATAATAAGCCAGTACCTGCAGGTGGTGAGAAACCAGCTTCCCCGTCTTTATCAAGGGGATCCGGAAACAAGAACAAAAACAATAAGAAACCCGGTGCATCAGCCTCTTTGGGATATAAAAAACCCAAGAATAAGAATTTCACCAGAAAAAAATAACATCTATTGTGATGCTGGTCTGAACTTACTTTTTAAGGTAAGGAATTTCTTTTCATAGTATTTGTACGAAAGATGAGATATGAATACAGTGATCAATATGATCAATAGAAAACTCGAAACAATAACTATAGGTACACTTATATTATATTGAGCTGTCAGCTTTAGAAATATAAAACCCATAGGCTGCATAACAATGGCGTGGTACATATAAATTCCATAAGATATTTTTCCCAGATAGATCAGTTTTTTATTCTCAAAAAAACTGATCTGCTTTTGGGTAAATGAAATAAGAAATACGCCAAATAAAACCATACTGAAAAGATGATATGGTAGTCCTTCCATCATATTGGTAAAAAAGTCGGTTGTAAAATAAACCAATAACAGAATATAGCTTATACTCCGGATAATACCGGGAAACATAAATCCTCTTCCTGCGATTAAAGAGCACCACCCCGCAAAAGAGAAATAAAAAAACATCATGTTATATTTTCTGAAAAAATCAAATTCCGGAAAATAATATACGCCAATAAATAAAAAGCTGAACAGTAATAAAAATATTCTGATATTTTTCTGCGGCATTAAGAGAATAAGAGGTGCAATTAAGAGGTAAAACTGTTCTTCAACCCCTATAGACCAAAGTATTTCAAGAATCCCTCCGGGACTATAGGTAGCAAAAATATTTGGAAAAAATGTAAACAAAAGAACTGCTCCTTCCCACAAATTATAATTTATTGCAAAATCAAATCCTATTTTGGGAAGTAGCACATTATAATATAACAATCCTACAATGGCTACCAGATAATACAGTGGAAAAATTCTGAGTATCCGTCTCATATAGAAATTTTTCAGATTGATACTTCCTGAATCTGTCTTTTCTTCAAACAACTGCCTGATGATCAGAAAACCGCTCAAAGAAAAAAACATGAATACAGCCTCACTTCCTTTATTAAATACAGGTAGTTCATTATAAGCCGGTAATCCTCTGTTTTTAAAAAATTGGGGGATATGAAAGATCATAACTAACAATGCCAGAAAGAATCTTAAGGAGGTAATGTTAGGAAGAGTCCTCATCATTTATTTACCAAAAATATTTTTTGCATTTTCAGTCGTAATTCTATCAATTTCAGAAAATTCTTTTCCATAAATATCCACCAGTTTTCCTGCCACCAGATCAAGATAAGAGCTTTCGTTTCTTTTACCTCTGTGCGGAACCGGAGCCAGATAAGGGGAGTCTGTTTCCAGAACGATTTTTTCTAAAGGAATCTCATGGAGAAACTGGTCTATTTTTCCATTTTTAAAGGTGACTACTCCACCGATTCCAAGAATGAAATTCAGATCAATGGCATGGTTTGCCTGCTCCAGATTTCCTGAGAAGCAATGAAAGATTCCACAAAGTTTCGGATGTTTTTTTCTTTCCAGCACTTCAAAGACCTCATCAAAGCTTTCTCTGGTATGAATAACGATAGGTAGATCTTTTTCAATAGCCCAGTCGATCTGCTGTTCAAAAGCTTTTATCTGAATATCTAACGTTGTTTTATCCCAATACAGATCAATTCCGATCTCCCCGATCGCAGGGAAGGCCCTCTGATCAAGATAGTTTTTTACAATTTCCAATTCTTTTTCCCAGCTTTCCGGCTTTACATAACAAGGATGCAGTCCCATCATGGAAAAAATATGCCCGGGATATTCCGACTCTAATTGAAGCATTTTTTCATGCGACTCTGAATCTATAGCCGGAAGATAAAATTCCGTAATTCCTTTATCCAAAGCTCTCTGAATAGCTTCTTTTCTATCTTCATCAAATTCTTCTGCGTATAAATGAGTATGTGTATCAATCATTTCTTTTACATTTTTAATAGATCTTCATAAGGATTTTCCAGATTGAGCAACATTCCGAAAGCAGGCTCAGTTTTGATTCCTTTTTTCTTTAATTCTATTATTTTCCGTTTAAATTCTTCTCCTTTTTCTTTTAATATTCTGTATTCCGCGATCATATGTCGATAAGCATTCTGCTCAACGGTTGGTGTATTCTGTACGAAGATTTCAATGGGAAATTCCTCCAGCATAAAGTTGATCACAATAGTTTTTTTACCGTTTACAACCATATTTTCAACCTTAACTTCAGCATCATATGGAATCAAACCGCTTAATGCCACCATTTCCAGAAAATCATTTTCACACTCCAGATCATCTTCACAAATAATATCCAGATCGCTGGTTTCAATATCAATTCCAAGCGGAATTGTTCCGGTAAGAATGGGAGAACAGCCATTTAGTTTTTCAAAAACCTGATATTTTTTCAAGACTTCGTAAGCTCTTCTCTGCTTTTCATTACCTTCTTTCAGGTAATCAATTCTGGTAAAGTCAATCATTTGAAAATATCTTATGCTTTACTTTTTTACGCTGAGCTTCAATTCTCTGATCCAATTTTTCTCTGAATTCGATATATTTCGGATCTTTTTTATCTTCCGTTTTATGTTCAAGTGCCTTATTGATCTTAAAATTCTCTTTAATAAATTCCTTGGTTTCTTCAGAAAAATACGCTTTCCCAAATTTCTCAAAAATATAATTAATGGCCTGAGCATTTGGATGAATCATGTCTTCCTTATAAAAGCGATAATCACGAAGATCATCCATTACAATCTCATAAACGGGCAGATAATGACAGTTTTCCAGTCCCGAAATCACTTCATGAACAGCAGTAATCAGTTTGGATTTGCTCAATTGGTTTTCAACCATTCCGTCTTTGGTATGGCGAACCGGGGAAACCGTAAGCAGGATCTGCACATCATCCTTGCAAATATCCTTCAGGTTTAATATGGTATTATAAACCGAGTCCGTAATTTCCTGCTGGGCTAAAAGCCTCTTCTCAAAATATTTCTGTGGAATCTTATGGCAGTTGGCCACCAGCTTTTTCTTAGGAATAAACTCATAAATAAATGAGGTTCCGTAGGTAATGATCACCCAATTGGTTTCCTGAAGAAACTGATTGCCTTCAACTATTTTAGTATTGATCTTTTGTAACGTCTGATGAATATATCGTGTATCAAAACTTGTATGATGATCCAGTGAAATATAAGCATCGTTAAAGGTAATTAAATCCTCTTCCGTATAAAATTCCGAATCGTGAAGCCTTTGTACCGCATTACTGATCGAAAAGGGGTTAAAAACAGTCCCAAAGGGGTTACTCACGGTCTGAAGCTGTCCCTGTTTGAACAAATCCGACATTTCTGAAGCAAAACAAGACCCGATTGAAAATATCTTATCTTCAATTTCTATTTTGTGCTCCGATTCATGAATGTCTACTTCAGTCCTGAATTTCATGGGTATAGATGGTAGGTTCAAGGTGTTAGGTTATAGTTAAATGCTGCAACCTAAAGTCTGCTACCTAAATTTAACTTTCTCTTCTTAACAAATAATTAGCCAGCTCTATAAACGGCTTTTTCTTCTCCTCAGAAATATTGATTCTTTGTAAGTAGCTTTGTCCAATTTCGTTATGCTTTTCAATCAGACGCAATGCTTTTTCATCAACCTTAGTTCTTCTGAAAATCTTTTCAACACCATATACTTTATCAATATTATCGGTTTTTTTAGAATACCAGTAATCCAGCTCTTTCCTTTCTTCATCCGTTCCATGCTCTCTCGCCAGCAAATAAAGAACTGTTTTCTTGTTTTCGTAAATATCTCCTGCATGCTTTTTTCCGAACTGTGCCTGATCACCAAATACATCCAGATAATCATCCATAATCTGGAAAGCGATTCCGATATGTTTTCCGAAATTAAAAATAGCTTTGGCATCCTTAAAATTAGCTCTTGCGATGAGAGCTCCTATTTCAAAGGATGAAGCACTCAAAACCCCTGTTTTATAAGTAATCATTCTGATGTAGTCATCAAATGTTACATTTTCCTGGGTTTCGAAGTTAATATCATATTGCTGTCCTTCGCACAATAATAGCCCTGTATGGGTAAAAATCCTGATGCAGGCTTTGAAAATTTCAGGCTCAAGATCTTCAAAAAATTTATAGGCCTTCAGCATCAATCCGTCACCTGAAAGAATTCCTACATTTAGGCCATGCAATGTATGAATGGTAGGTTTATTTCTTCTCAGGGGAGCTTCGTCCATAATGTCATCATGGATCAAAGTAAAATTATGGAAAAATTCGATAGCCAGTGCCGGTTTCACAGCCTGCTGGAGATCGCCGCCAAATAAATCGCAGGCCATAAGAACCATTATCGGGCGAAGGCGTTTTCCTCCATGAGAGATAATATAGTTCATAGGTTCGTATAATTCGGCAGGCTTGTCTTTGAAGGTATATTTGGTAATGGCTGTTGCAACCATTTGCTGGTATCTGTCTAAAAATTCCATAAAATGCTATAATTTGAACAAAAATACGATTTTTCAAGGCTTTATAAAACAAAAAACTTTGCCTTTCAGGCAAAGTTTTATGATGGTATAAGTATCTTTTCTTATGTTAACCAGGTTACTATAAGATAAGTAATCCCTGCAACGATGGCTGAAATAGGAATCGTTAGTATCCAGGCCCAAAGTAAGCTTACAGTAATCCCCCATCTTACAGCAGAAACTCTTTTCGTTAATCCTACTCCGATAATAGAACCGGTAATGGTGTGGGTGGTAGATACAGGAATACCGAAATGGTCTGTAATGAATAACGTAATAGCACCCGCAGTTTCGGCGCTCACCCCTTCCAAAGAAGTTACTTTTGTAATTTTGGTCCCCATTGTTTTGATGATTTTCCATCCTCCGCTCATCGTTCCTAAACCAATTGCCAGGAAGGAAACCAAAGGAACCCAAAGGTAATGTTCGGCAAAATAATCGAAACGGGCTGCAGATTCAAGATTCACATAAATAGGATCATTCAGCATTTGCACATGATAATAAATCAATGCTGCTCCAATAATCCCCATTACTTTCTGGGCATCATTCAAACCGTGTCCTAAACTGAACAAAGCGGAAGACGCAAGCTGTAGTCTCTTGAATGATTTATCTGCCTTATGAGGGTTTGATTTTTTATACAGGTGGACAATGATCAGGGTGATAATGATTGAAATGATCATCCCGATAATCGGAGCCATGAAAATAAACAAAAAGATAGGAATCACTTTGTTAAATTTCACAACGTCCTGCTTGGTTAATTGATTAAAGGCCAATTTAAGAGTATCAATAAAACCAAGATCAGGCTGACTTGCCACTACATGATGATAATCCATCATAAAGGCATGAGTTAAAGCTGCGCCTAAAAAGCCACCAATCAGAGTGTGTGATGATGATGAGGGAATCCCAAACCACCATGTTAACAGGTTCCAGGCGATAGCTGCAATAAGACCAGAAAATATAACTTCAAGATTGATAAAATTCTCATTAACTGTTTTGGCAATCGTGTTACCAATTTTAAATTCTCCAATTACATACGCAGCTAAGAAAAAAGCTGCGAAGTTCCATAATGCGGCCCAAAGTACAGCCTGGAAAGGAGTTAATACTTTTGTAGAAACTATAGTTGCAATTGAGTTGGCTGCATCATGAAAACCATTGATATAATCGAAGATTAAAGCCAGGGCAATAATAACTATAAGTAAAACCGGAAATTCCATTGTTATTATTGTTTAGGCGTATTTAATCATGATGTTCTCAATCGTGTTGGCAACATCTTCTGCTTTGTCAGTTACAACTTCAAGATAGTTCAGTACAGATGAAACTTTAATGATATTGATGGCATCGTTTGTTTCAAATAATTCAACCATTGAGTTGGAAAGCAAATCGTCTGCAATATTTTCGATAGAATTTACTTTGATACAAGCTTCTTTTACCTGCTCCATATTTTTAAACCCTTTCAGGTTTTTCATAGCATTCTGGATCTCCAGACATGCTTTATGGATCAATAAGGAGAAGTCTGCGTAAGCCTTCATTAAAGGCGATTTATATAAGAATATATATTTTGTAGAAGCATAAATGTAGTCTGCAATATCATCCAGCCCTGTAGCTAGTGTATGAATGTCTTCACGATCGAACGGTGTAATAAAGTTTTTGCCCAGTTCTACGAAAATTTCGTGGGTAAGCTCATCATTTTTGTGTTCGTAGTCGCTCATTTTTTTCAACATAGAGTCGTCATTAAGATCGAAGTCTTTTACTCCATTGTTGAATTCTTCAGACATTGCCACCAGGTTTTCAGTTACTTTTTCGAAAAGTACAAAGAAGATTTTATCTTTTGGTTGAAAAGCGTGGAAAATATTACCAATTCCCATTGTAAAGTTTTTATAATTTGTTTGCAAATTTCTTAAAAAAGCATGGTACGTGAAACAATCTTATGTTAAGTTTTATTAACATACGCTTACTCCCTGATTATCAAATAAAAAACCGGCCAAAAAAGCCGGTTCTTGTATTTTTTTCAGGACTTTAGTTTGCCACTTCCGCCCTCATTTCCTTTCCTTTGAACTTCATGGAGGAAATATTACTCAACACATTATCTTTAAATGATTTTTCCACTTCAAAGAATGAGAATTTTTCCAGAATTTCAATATCACCGATTTCCGCTCTTTTTTTGCTTTTTCCGGCAGTTGCCTTATTAATAATATCCAAGACATCCAGTTTTTTCAACTGATCTTTTTTACCCAGATTAAAGAAAAATCTTACCATGTTTTCATTTCTTCTTCTAGGTTTTCCACCACGATCTCTGTCTCTTCCATCTCTATCTCTATCCCTTCCTCTATCGCGGTCTCTCCTGTCTCTTCTTGAACCTTCATCATCCCTGCTGCTTAGCTTTTGCTCTACAAGATCATGCCTGTCTCTATAATATAAGGCAAGATCTTTAAGCTGAACCTGTAGCAATCTGTGAACTAATTCTTCTTTGCTGAATTCTGACAGATCAGGAATTAAAGCATCATCGAATTCGAAATAATCTTCATGTTCTGCAAAAAGATTTTCAAAAACACCTCCCACCTGAGCTTTCACAATTTCTTCTCCGGTAGGCACTTTCTTCTCGTTGATCTCAATTTTGGTTGCGAATTTAATTTGCTTCAGCTTTCTGCTTTCTTCAGGCTTGATCAAAGCCATTGATATTCCGTCTTTTCCCGCTCTTCCTGTTCTTCCGCTTCTGTGAACGAATACTTCAGGATCATCAGGTAAAGAATAGTGGATCACGTGTGTAAGGGAGTTTACGTCTAATCCTCTCGCAGCTACATCGGTTGCTACCAAAATATCGATATTCTTCAATCTGAATTTCTTCATCACCGTATCTCTCTGCGCCTGAGAAAGATCTCCGTGAAGCGCGTCCGCAGCATACCCGTTCTGCATTAAGAAATCTGCTACTTCCTGAGTTTCCATTCTTGTTCTGCAGAAAATAATGGAATACTGGTTCGGATTGGCATCGATTAATCTTTTTAGGGCTTCTTTTTTCTGACGGTAGCCTACCACATAATACTCGTGAGTAATGTTTTTCTTCACTTCGTTAATAGAACCTACAGAAATACGGTGTGGCTTGGTGAGATAATTTTTGGAAATTCTCTCTACCTCTTTGTTCATCGTAGCCGAGAACAGGAAAGTTTGTTTGGTTTCCGGAGTTTCACTTAAAATTGTTTCCAATTCATCTTTGAAGCCCATGGAAAGCATTTCATCAGCTTCGTCCAGTACTAACCAGTGAATGGCTGAAAAATCAAGCGCTTTTCTGTTGATCAGGTCAATTACCCTTCCCGGAGTTCCTACAATAATCTGAGGTTTATCCTTCAAAGATCTTATTTGTTCTGTAATGCTGCTTCCACCATAAACCGCAGTGGTTTTGATGTTTTGCATGTATTTAGAATAGTTCTTTATGTCTTTAGCAATCTGAAGACATAATTCTCGTGTCGGACAAAGCACCAATAGTTGGATTTTGCGACTCGTATCGTCAATCATATCCAAAATCGGAAGCGAAAATGCTGCTGTTTTGCCTGTCCCAGTCTGCGCAAGTGCGATTAGATCGCGAATATCTGAAAGAATAAAAGGGATAGTCTGTTTTTGGATTTCTGTCGGGCTTTCGTAGCCCATTTCGCCAATTGCCTTAAGAATGTCAGGACTTAAATTGGTTTCCGTAAATAAATTCATTAAATATTTTAAAATTTTTGCAAAGATACAATAATTATTTGAATTTTATTTCAAGTAATATTACGAGATTAATAATTTTATTTTGAAAAATCATATTCATTTTAAAATTTTCTCAAAAAAAATGCTTAATTTTTATTGGGTATCTAATTACATTCCGTCAATATTTTCATAATCAAATTATTGGATTTTTTTTCTCAAAAAAAATATAATCTGTAAGGCGGAATACGGCTTGGGGGTATGAACTGTTTTAATTACATTTGAGTAAAATTAAAAAAATGTCAGCTACTCTTTCTCCCAAAACATTCGAATTTTTAAAAAAATTAACTAAAAATAATAGCCGTGAGTGGTTCAATGAAAATAAAAGTCTTTATACAGAATCTCAGGAAAATGTAGTTGAATTTTTGGAAGATCTTATCAAGGAAATGGCTGGTTTTGATGAAGAGCTTTCAAAAATTGATGCTAAAAAGTCGCTCTTCAGGATTTACAGGGATACGCGATTTGCTAAAGATAAATCCCCTTACAAAACGAATTTCGGAGCATCCCTGGGAATGGGGAAAGGCAGCCAGAAAGGTGGCTATTACCTGCATCTGGAACCTGGTAAATCTTTTATTGCCGGAGGTATTTATATGCCGGAACCGGCAGTTTTAAAAGAAGTGCGTAAAGAAATCTCATTATATGGTGATGATTTCCTCAATATTCTGAATCAGAAGGAGTTTAAAAAACATTTTCCGGAACTGGATCAGGATGATAAACTGAAAAAAGTTCCGCAAGGCTTTGAAAAGGAAGATCCGATGGCTGAATACTTAAAGCTGAAAAGCTTTATTGTGGTTTATTACTTAAAGGATGAGGAGGTTCAGGACAAAAATGCAGTGAAGAATCTTGCTAAAATTTTCAAACTGATGAAGCCTCTGAATGATTTTTTAAATGCTCCGTTTTTGTAAATAGCTCATAACTCTATAATTTATTCATTTCGCAGAATATTTTAACGGTCGATATACCGTTCTGATTCTGCGAAATGAAGTTTAACACGTCATAAGTTAGTGCCAATTTCTCATTTTGATTCAATATTCTGTCCTTCAGGCATCCGGGAAAACAGCATCAAATATTATCTTTTGAAAATCAACTGATTACAAATTAAGTATTTTAACATTAGTTTAACATTTTTGCGTATATTTGCTATTCGTCAAAAACTAAAGGATGTCTTTGTACCAGAGAATTGCAGAAAAACTACAATATATAAGTCCGGATTTTTATAAGAAAAGATATTTTAAGAATTTAAATCATCTTAGTAAAGATAATTTTTCAAAAAGAAATGTGGAGCCGGAACTGGTATGGATTAAAGAATATCTTCCCAAAAATGCTGTTATTCTTGATATCGGAGCTAATGTGGGAACTTTTCTTTACCAGCTCGAAGGTAAATTGGATCATGAAAATATATATGCATTCGAACCTAATAAAAAGCTGTTCCGACGTTTAAAGAGGATTTTTCCTTCTATGAGGGTACTTCCCCTGGCTCTTTCGGATGAAAATACCACTGCAGAGTTTAAGGTTCCGGTTATTAATGGAAAAATAATATCTTCAAGGGGAACGCTTAACACTTCGTATAAAGAGCAGGGAGAGCAGAAAAGCTACCTGGAAAAAGTAAAAGTTATTAAGCTTGACGACTGGGCTGCGCTGGAACACTTCCAAAGATTAGACTTCATCAAGATAGATGTGGAAGGCAATGAAATGAAGACCCTTGCGGGGGCAAAAAAAACAATCAGGCAGTTTCTACCTACTCTAATGGTAGAAATGGAGCAAAGACACCATGCGAAACCTATTTGGAATGATATTTCCGAAATTGAAAGCTGGGGATATGAGGCTCAATATCTGAACAGAAAAAGTTTTGAACTTGAAAAGCTTACGGAAGTGATCCTTACCAAGAATACGAATGACGAAAAGAACAAAACAGAATACATCAACAACGTTATTTTTGTTCCTAAACATTTTTAAAAAAGTATTATGAGTGTAGTAGCAAGACAAGGATTTAAATATTCCATCATCGGATATATTGGCTTCTTGTTGGGTACGGTTTCAGCAATTTTTATTTTCCCGAATGATTTTGAATTTTATGGGAAGCTGCGCTACATTCTTCCTACAGCGGAAATGCTGGTTCCTTTTGTGGTACTGGGAATTTCTTACTCCAACGTCAAATTTTTTCACACTGTGGAAAAGGACGGCAGGAATCAAAATATGCTTTCCCTTTCTTTACTGACTATTTTTGTCAATTTTTTGATTTTTACAATTGTATTTTTCCTTATTCCCTATATTTATCCCAAATTCCGAAATTCGGAAGCATGGAAAATCAAGGAAATGATTCTTCCTTTGATTCTTGTTCTTTCTTTTTGTGCTATTTTCAATAAATATACTTCGAATTACAAAAGGATTGTGGTTTCCAATATTTTCGACAATCTTTTCCCAAAAATAGCCAATTTAGGCGCCTTCTGTCTGTTTTTCTATTTTGCATTATCCCAAAAGGTTGCTTTTGCATTTTTCTTCGGGATGTTTGCCCTTATGCTTTTCGGGTATATTTATTATACGAACAGATTAGAAAAGATCAGGCCCGACTTCAATACGGAGTATTTCAGGAAGAATAATTTCTGGAAAGAATTTTTCAACTATAGTTTCTTTGGGTTTTTAGGTACTTTCGGAAACTATCTGGCGATTAACAGCTTTATGATCGGTGAATTTCTGGGGATGGAGGAAGTGGGTATATATTCTGTATTATATGCTTTGATTTCCCTGATTTCTATTCCTCAATTGGGCTTATTCAATATTTCCGCTCCCATTATTAATAAAACACTGATTGACGGAGATATGGAAGAGCTTGACAGGTTTCATAAAAAAACTTCGCTGTCCTTATATTTTTTAGGGGCCGTGCTGTTTTCCTGTATCATGGTAGGGTTCCCTTATCTAACTCAGTTTATGCCTAAAAACGGAACGATGCTCAGAGAATATGAACCTGTAGTCTGGATCTGGGGTTCTGCCGTCTTAGTGGATCTGGCAACAGGCTTTAACGGAAATATTATTTCTCTTTCCAAGTATTACCGGTTTAATATCCTAGTGATGCTTCTGCTTGCCGGACTTACGATCGGGCTGAATTATTATTTCATTAAGAATACGGATTTAAAGTTGATCGGGATTGCATTATCGACCGCTATTTCCCTGACCACTTATAATGTTATCAAAATCATTTTCAACTATGTGATGTTCAAAGTATCTCCTTTGAGTATTGAAATGATTTTTGTATCCATCATTTGTACTTTAGCCATTACAGTGGCCATTGTGCTTCCCAATTTCAACAGTAATTTCATCAACCTTATTTACAAACCTGCGGTAGTATTGGCATTGATCTATGTCGGGAATTACTTTACAAGGATATTTCCAGTGGAGGATTATATGAATATGAATTTCATAAAAAGTGTTTTGAGATTTAAATAGAGATTATATTTTTCAAAACCTCTTCCAAACGTTTTTGTACCCTTTCCCTGTTATAATTTTCATGAAAATCGAACTGCTGATTTTTAAGTTCTTCAAGCTGTTGTATTACATTTCCTTCCTGTTCAGGAATAATGAAAGAAAGCCTGGAAGGATAATTGCCCGGAAAAACAGCTAATTTACCGTATTTAATGGCATCTCCTATATTTCCTGTCATTTTAGTGACTCCATAGATTTCTTTCTGGCTGAAAAATTCAGCTTCCTGTTGAACCGGGCACCATAAAACATCTGCTTTTTGCATATGGCTTTCAAAATCATCCGCTGAAACTCTTTCGGAAAAATATTTGATATTGATATTTTCCAGAGCGCGTTCTAAACCAATTATTTCTTTTAATTCCTTTCCTGACGCTTTACCAAGAAATACAAATTCCAATAATTGATTTCCTCTGACAGATCCATTTTTAAAATTATTTTCTCTATCATTTATTATTGAAAAGATTTTTGCATAGTCTCTTCTTTTCTGCGAAACGCCTCCGGGAATAACAATAGTTAAAACTTTATTATCCGGTCTGTCATTATTCTTCGTATAAAAAAGCGGTAAAAATTTATAGTTTTGGGCAACTAAGCCTTCATCTAAAACCAACAGGTTTTTTGCTTTCTTATATACTTCAGGAGCAGAAACCAAGCTTTCTTTCCACCATAGTTTAAGCCTGTAAATAATATCTCCTTTAAAAATATTTCTGATCAGTTTCAGTTTTGAAGCCTGAATAAAATTAAGATTGTGTGCAATGACCGCTGCATTATATTGCCGGACAATGGCGAGGAAAGTATTGAAATAACGATGGACGGTTCCTATGATGATCAGATCATATTTCTGCGTTTTAAGCTGATCCAGGATCATTGAACTATCGGAAAGATAAACAGATTCGCCATTTTCCTTTACCTGGTCTTTGATTCTTTTTGAAAAATAATAATCTACTGCAAATTCTTCCGAACCGTACATGACGTCCATGAATCCCTGTGCAATTTCTGCGTGGGTATCAATTTCTATGTATGCTATTTTTTTCAAATTTATATCTTCAGCCATTTCTTTTTCAAAGCTTTCCAACGCTGCTGGTTAATTATCTGTTGTTCTTCCTCCGTGATTTTCAATTCCAGCTTTTCTGATCTGCAATTTTCATATGTTGAAATAATCCGGAAGAAAAATGAAACTGACCTGCTTTTCACAGCTTCTTTGGCAGAAGCAACATAAGCCAGAAAACGACGTAATCCCAGAAAATAAAAATATCTGCCATAATACTGAGATTCCCTTACCGTATAATCAGCCCCTTTAACTTTAATTAATTTTACATGTAAATCGGATAAAACTACTTCTTTCCAGCCTAAATTTTCAAGAAGAACGGAGTCTATATTATCCCATCCCAGCGTTTCCCTCAATCCTCCGATGTCTGCAAAGCATTGTTTTCTGTAGGCTTTCATAGGGCCACGCACATGGTGTTTATTCGAATTTCCTTCATACACCCATTCTCCGTTTTTTTCAATATAAAGCAAGCCTCCCACCAAACCATATTCCGGATTTTCCCGGAAAGCTTTTTCAATACGTTTAAGATAGTTCCCCGGTAGAATGATATCTGCATCAAATTTGCAGATAATATCAAATGTACCCGGTTCCTGCGTTTCTAGCCCTTTCTTAAAAGCATTAACGACTTTGGAACCTGGCTGATGTCCCGATTTTTGCAAATTGACGGATTCAAAACGGGAATCATGATCTGTAAATCCTTTGATTACCTCCGGAGTTTTGTCTGTGGACCCATCATTAACGATCACCACCTTAAAATCCTTAAAGCTTTGTTGCTCTAAAGATTTTAAAGTGAATGAAAGATTATTTTCTTCGTTGTGTGCAGGAATTATAATTAAGAATCTCACGGTCAAATGATAAATGATGAATGATGAGTGATCAATGAATTGATTGTAATGCGTTTACTAACTGATCACTTCACATTTATATTATTTATTATGAGGTTTCAGCATATTCCCCGGGTCAAGGATCTCATCAAGTTTTTCCTGAGAAAGCAACTCTTTTTCCAATACCAGGTTATAAACGCTTTTTCCTGTTTCCAGCGCTTCCTTGGCAATTTGTGTGGATTGTTTGTAACCGATATACGGATTAAGGGCGGTAACAATTCCTATACTGTGCTTCACCATATTTAAGCATACTTCTTTGTTAGCAGTGATGCCTACTACGCATTTTTCACGCAGGGTATCTAAGGCGTTGCAAAGGAAGTTGATGTTTTCCATAATGGCATGGGAAAGCACCGGCTCCATTACATTTAATTGCAACTGGCCTGCCTCTGCAGCGAAGGTCACGGTAAGATCATTTCCTATAACTTTAAAACATACCTGATTAACTACTTCCGGAATTACCGGATTTACTTTTCCCGGCATAATGGATGAACCGGGCTGCATCGGTGGTAAATTGATTTCAAAAAGTCCTGCTCTGGGGCCTGAGGAAAGCAACCTTAAATCATTACAGATCTTGGATAGCTTTACGGCAAGACGTTTCATTGCTGAAGAATAGATGACGTAAGAACCTGTATCGGGAGTCGCCTCCACTAAATCCGGTGCCGAAATCACCGGATACCCTGTAATTCTGGCTAAGTTTTTAGCACATAGTGTGGCATATCCTATCGGTGCATTTAATCCTGTTCCGATGGCGGTGGCCCCCATATTGACTTCAACAAAAAGATTGGCATTATTATTCAACTTAGAGATATCTTCTTCCAGGGTAGCGGCAAAGGCTTCAAACTCCTGCCCTAACGTCATGGGAACAGCATCCTGAAGCTGGGTTCTACCCATTTTAATGATACCCTGGAATTCTTTTCCTTTAGCACGGAAAGCTTCTACAATCTTTTGAAGCTTCACCACCAGGATTTCATTCATTTGAAGCAACCCCATTTTTATCGCTGTAGGATAGGCATCATTGGTAGATTGTGAAAGGTTAATATGGTCGTTGGGCGAACAGAATTCATATTCTCCTTTATTTTTGCCTAATTTTTCCAATACTCGGTTGGCGATTACTTCATTGGCATTCATATTAATGGAAGTTCCTGCGCCTCCCTGGATCATATCTACAGGAAACTGATCGTGAAGTTTACCTTCGATAAGCTCATCACATGTTTCTGATATTTTGAAATATAAATTCTCATCCAGCAATCCCAGCTCATAATTGGTTTTAGCGGCAGCCTTCTTTACAAAAGCAAGTCCTTTAATAAATTCAGGATATGAAGAAAGAAGCTGACCGGAAATTTTAAAATTATCGATTGCTCTTTGAGTCTGAACTCCATAATAAGCATGTACAGGTACACTCAGTTCGCCTAATAAATCGCTCTCTTTTCTGAAATTTTCCATTACAGGTGTTTAAAGTTTTAGGTTTGTTTATATGATAAAAACGCATCATACGATGCGCTTTATTTATTTTACAGGATATTTTTGTATTAAAGCCTGCAATATGGCCCATGTTTCCGCATCCATGATTCCGTCATAATTCTGAGGACGGAAATGATACTGGAATGCCTCAATAGTTTTTTTAGTGGCTTCATCCCATTTCCCTCCCGGCTCTATTCCATATCCGAACTTTTGCAGCTGGGTCTGCACATTAAAAATAAATGAAGGTTCATTGTATTTAGCAGCAAAATCCAGGGTTGCAAGGTCATAATAGCTTTGTTTTGTTGCTTCGTCATACCACATTCCTATCTGATATTCATCGTAGAGCTTTTTCCAGGGAAATAAAGGTCCCGGATCCTGCTTCCTTGTAGGAGCGATATCTGAATGTGCTAATACATTGGTTGGAGGAATTTGGTATCTAGTGATGATATCTTTAGCTAATGCAGCCACTTTTTTAACCTGAGCATCGTTAAAAGGAACAAATACTCTTTTCCCGATACTATCCGCTGTATATCCCGCATTCACAATCTCAATACCAATTGAAGTGTCATTAAGATTCTTATCTGCCCTCCATGAGCTTACTCCTGCATGATAAGAGCGTTTATTTTCATCTACTAACTGATAAATTTCATTATCCCCGGTATTATTAACCAGATAATGTGCACTTACCGCCTGTTGTGTTAATACAGTAATGGATTTATCGTCCGGCAAGGCGGTATAATGTAATATCAAATATTTCTGTCTGAAATTTTGTGCAATAGCAGGAAAGTAAGTTTTCACAACTTTATATCCGGCCGGCTTTGCTGATACGATAGAACCATAACTTATGGTATTATCATTTTTAGTAGGATCAGCGATATTGGTAGTGAAAAACTCTACTCCTCTATCGTTGGTAATTTGAGGTTTTACCTTCTCCGGAGTTTGAGTTTTTGTTACAGTTTTAGGCTGTACAGTTGTTGTTTTCGGCCTGTAAGAGCTTGTTTTAACATTTTTCTGCGGCGCACATGAAAGGATGATTGTTCCTAATCCTATGAAATATAATATCTTACGCATTGGTGTCTATTTTTTAGTCGTTTATCACCTCAAAAATACGTAAAAATTTCTTGAAAAATATTTGGTAAATAAAGAAATCTGCTCTATATTTGCACTCGCAATAAAGCAATAGCGATCATTAAAAAACAAAGATAAAAGGAGGGTTGCCGGAGTGGTTAACGGAGCAGTTTGCTAAACTGTCGACGCGAAAGTGTCGCAAGGGTTCGAATCCCTTACCCTCCGCTTTCTTTATCATATATTCGGGGCGTAGCGTAGTCCGGTCATCGCGCCTGGTTTGGGACCAGGAGGTCGCAGGTTCGAATCCTGCCGCCCCGACTTTACGAACTTATTTTACTAAGCGGGAATCACATTTAAGGGTGCGTAGCTCAGCTGGATAGAGCATCTGCCTTCTAAGCAGACGGTCAAAGGTTCGAATCCTTTCGCGCTCACAAAAAAACTCACAATTTATTGTGAGTTTTTTTGTTTATATTCGCTCATGTGTTTCTGGCCTTAAGATTCAGAACATCACTTCCCAACACCAGACAGCAGCCAAAATTTTAAGTTATCCAGTAAATGAGAATTAATTTCTGTTAAAGAAGTTATGCTTATATGAAATGTATCAATAGGATAAATAATTTTTGTAATTTTAAATTTATAATCTGATAGTATGTTTAGAAAATTCAATTTTGCTTTTTTATTTCTTTTTCTATGTATCGCTTGTGAAAGAGACGGTGAGTTCAGTAACGATTCGGGTGATTACAATCATACCCGTACAGTTGGTTCGTCTGCAAATGATCTGCTAAATAATAATAGATATAATGCGTTAGTTATTGAAATACAATATATGCCGGGTTATGCACCTGATGCTAATGCCATAGAGCTGGTTAAAAACTTCCTGTCAACATTTCTTAAGAAAGAGGGAGGTATAAGTATTGTTACGAGAGAAATTCCAGGGACCTCTGCGTCAAGCCTGTCAGTAGATGATATCAAAGGCATTGAAAATACAAACCGGTCATCTTTTACCAACGGCTCTACTATGGCTGTCAGTATTATCTATACCAATGGACAATATTCAAATAATGCAAATACATTGGGAATAGCTTATCGTAATACTTCTATCGCTTTATTAGGAAAAACGATTCATGATAATTCAGGAGGATTTGGACAGGTTAGCAGGACGAAACTTGAAGCTACTGTACTTGAACATGAGCTAGGTCATTTGTTAGGTCTGGTTGATTTGGGGTCTCAAATGCAAGTCAACCATAAAGACTCTGCTAATGGCAACCATTGTGATAATAATAAATAATTGTTTAATGTACTATGCTTCAGAAACTACAGATATCTTAAGCTTCCTTAATACAAATAATATTCCTCAACTTGATACCAATTGTAAGGCAGATTTGAAAGCAAATGGCGGTAAATAAATTTCATTAACCAATATAAATCTTTAATATCACAAAGCAATTTTTTATCATAAACCTATGATTGCCCCCTATACTTTCGTTGATATATAATATTGATTACCAATCTATTAATTATTTTATTTTTACTTATTTTATTTTTTATTCCGGTTTTACTTTTTTAAATCAAAAAACTATCATATATTTGCACCCACAAAAAACGAGATAAAAATCGTTTAAAGATGGCCTTAATCGGGGCGTAGCGTAGTCCGGTCATCGCGCCTGGTTTGGGACCAGGAGGTCGCAGGTTCGAATCCTGCCGCCCCGACTGATTAACACTTTAGGGTGCGTAGCTCAGCTGGATAGAGCATCTGCCTTCTAAGCAGACGGTCAAAGGTTCGAATCCTTTCGCGCTCACAAAAAACTCACAATAAATTGTGAGTTTTTTTGTTTGAAAATAATTAGATTACCTGTGATATCTGAGTCGGTTTCTAATTTTGTCTGAAAGAATCCCCATCCCAAAGATAAGTTTTAGAGGACCGCCTTATCTTTTCCTTATCATTATCATCTCTTTCCATCTCTTCCATTTTCCATATAAATGCATTAGAGACTCCTCCCTTATCATTAGGAAATACAAAGCTTTCACTGTGATAGTATACATCTGCATCTCCTACATTCATCAATTGAGGTAATGCAACCAGCTTTTTGTTCTTGAAAAGTACGTACTGGTCATAGCTTGCAATTCCGCAGGCTTCTCCGGAAACCATGGCTTTTAAAGTGAGTTCTACCCCTTTCAACTGATGATTGCTTTCAATATTAAAGGTGGCATAACTTAAACTTTCTCCGGAACCTGTATCAAAGAAAACCTCATCTATTAAACTATTTCCCTCAAGAACTTTAATGCTTGCTATATTTTGTCTGAAATGTTCTCCGTTTGGTTTGTCTTTTCGATTCTCGGTTTTAGTAAGTCCGAAAAGAAAATCATATCCGTTCTTATTTCTATATCCTACACATAGGTTTCCTCCCCAAACATACCCTTCTGAAGCCTTGTCTCCTTTCTGATATGAAATTTTATACCAATGGGAAGCTCTTTCTCCCAATTGTAGGATCCTATCCTCTTTTTTAAGGATCATAATCTGTTGATTGGTCTGTAAAGAATCTAAAATTTCTGCATTGGCATCAGGCTCCAGCCTTATTCTTGTCCAATTGGTGAAAATTTTTTGAGTCTTATTTTCTTCAAAACCGAAAATTCCATTAGCATACACTTCTTCCTGGGCAGAAAGAAGCTGTAGAAAGAATAAGAGTATGACCGGTAGTACAGGTTTCATATTAATATTTTGGGGTCTTATTTTTCAAGGAGTAAACTTACCCATTCTTCACGCTGAAGCTGCTTTTTCAGCTCAAGGCCATTTTCTTTGCATACTTCCATAATATCATCCACATCAAAGAAGCATAATCCCGAAAGCAATAGTTTTCCACCATCGTTCATTACAGAAACGTAGGTTGGAATATCGGAGATCAAAATATTACGGTTGATATTGGCTAAAATAATATCATATTTCTCATTGCCTAAATTCTCAGCTGTTCCTAATTCAATATCAAGCTCTACTCCGTTTCTTGCTGCATTTTCTTTTGAATTTTCAACGGACCATTCATCAATATCTATCGCTTTTACCTCACCGGCTCCCTGTTGTTTGGCATAGATGGCCAAAACGGAAGTCCCGCATCCCATATCCAGGACTTTTTTGCCATGGAAATCAAAATCCATCATCTGCTGGATCATTAAATGTGTTGTCGGGTGGTGTCCTGTTCCGAAAGACATTTTAGGCTGAATGATGATCTCGTGCATTCCCGGAACAGATTCATGAAATTCTGCCCGGATAAGCACCTTATCGTCTATATTGATCGGTGAGAAATTTTTTTCCCATTCTTCGTTCCAGTTGATATTGGGCATTTCCTGGAAAGAATATTCAATCGTCACATTTTCATTTTCAAAAATCGGTAACGCCTTAAGCTCATTTTCATGGAATATGTCTTTCTGAATATACCCTAAAATCCCGTCATTTTCTTCTGTGAAGCTATCGAAACCTATTTGAATAAGCTCTGCCATCAGGATTTCATTCCACGGCTGAAGCGGGGAAATTTTGAAATTGAATTCTAAATAATTTTGCATGTGATAAATTTGGTACAAAAATAAAGCTTGTTTTCCGATTTCATGTTTTTTTAAGGGCAAAGTTTCTGATAAAGCACCAATCACCCTTATTAAAAAAGCGGACTAAAGCCCGCTTCTGTTCGTATTACGCAACAATGATTACTGTTTACGGATTGGTAGAGAAAATAGAACCATTGGCAATCAAAGCTCTTCTGTTCATTTTTAGGATATCTCTTACCCATTCTGCAAAATCTTCCGGCTGAAGCACTTTTTCAGGGTTTCCGTCCGTTAATCCTCCCTGAATACTCATATCTGAAGCAATGGTACTTGGTGTTAACGTTATTACACGGATATTATGTTTTCTCCATTCTGCCATCATCGATTGAGACAACGAGATCACTGCAGCTTTGGATGCTGCATAAGCAGACATATTTCCTCCTCCTTTCAAACCGGCGGTTGAGGCTACATTCACCACATCTCCTTCTCCTTTTGCTTTCAGGAACGGATAGGCTGCTTTTGCGGCATAATACACTCCGAAAAGATTGGTTTTGATTACCTGTTCCCATGTCTCGGACGGCATTTCTTCGATAGTTCCAAAGTCCCCGATTCCTGCATTGTTGATCAGAATATCAACACCTCCCAATTGTTCTGCCAGGGATTCTATTCCGGCTTTTACCTGAATTTCATTATCTACAGAAAAAACCGCATATGTGGAGTTCACTCCCAGCTTTTTGATCTCTTCAACTGTCATTTTAAGGTTTTCTTCATTTCTTCCTGTAATAGCAACGTGTACACCTTCATTTGCTAAAGCTAGTGCAACAGCTTTTCCAAGACCTCTCCCACCCCCTGTTACAATGGCATTCTTTCCTTTTATATTCATATTTAAAATTTTTCGATAACAAATTTACGAAACACCTTTGGGAAAGACTTTTTAAAACAAAAAGATTTTTACATCCCTTACGATTTACATTTTCTATAAAAAACAAAACCGATCATAAAAGACCGGTTTTGACATTGAAAGTAAGTATAGTAAAAAATGAAAAGCTAGGGAATAATGATTGGCTCTTTCACCTCAAATTCTTCTGATGCTGAGAACTGGTTTCCGTACATATCTGTTGCTCTTACTTCAACTTTATGTTTTCCAAGAGCTAATTTTTTAGGAAACCCTGCTACCCAGATGTGTTTTGACATTTCGGGATTGGAAGGCCTTCTTCCCGGGAAAAGATTCTGTGTAGTATCCCATTTGAACACTGACAATGCAAAGTTCGGGTCTATAGTTTCATCATACTCCATGGCTTCCCACTCACCATTATCTATTCTGTATTCCACTTTATCTTTTTTACTTCCCATAAAGAAGTTAGCAAGGATTTTCGCCGAAGTTTTGGAAGGGAAAGGGATTACTTCCGGTGCATATAGCTGGATCTGATAATCATCCGGCTTTCCTGCCGTTTTGTATCGCACTTTATATTGATTATCTGTAAAGCTGATAAAAGAATATCCTTTGGAAGTCCCGTCTCTCATGGTTGAAGTTGGCAGTCCCGCTTCGTCCGGAGTTCCTGAATACCAGTCTCCACAGGTTGTTCCTACGTTATATTCATGTAAATCTTTTAATCCGTTCCAACCGGCTTGTTTTCCGTAGAAAATCTGTTGCTGAATGTGCGTATGGGCAGATAGAATCAGTGCATTCTGGAAAGGAGTCAATAAATCAAATAATTTCTGACGGTCTGCGTTTCTGAAGTTATCTTCATTTTTATGCTCTAACGGAATGTGGAAAGAAACCACTACCAATTTGTTTTTATCAACAAGCTTGAGATCATTTTCTACAAACTTCAGCTGATCTTCACGAAAGCCACCCCAGTATCCTTTTCCGTCTCTCGGATCAGGATATAAAATATCATCTAAAATAATGAAATGTACATTTCCATAGTTGAAAGAATAATTGGCAGGACCAAAGTTGAATTCAAAGGTTTCATCGGAGAATAGATCTTCTTTAGCATCATAGTTCATATCGTGATTTCCCATGACATTATACCAAGGCAACCCGATTTCTTTCATGACGTCTGCGTAAGGCTTTTGAAGGCTTAGATTATCTCCCACTAAGTCTCCCAAGCTGATCCCTAATACTGCATTTTTCTTGGTATTTTTTACTTCATTCACAATTCCTCTTCTGAAATAATCCAGTTCTTTCTCCGTATAAGGTTGCGGGTCACCAAAAACCAGAATATCGAAGTTTTTGCTTTCGTTTTGTTTATTTAAAGCAAAATTTATTTCTTTTGGAAGCTCTCCCGTAGGTGCAGTTCCTTTATACTTAAAATCTGCAGGTGAGCCTTTTGGCTTGTACTGATAATAGTATTGAGGTAAATTATTACTATTCACCGGGGTCATATATCCTGAAGGCTTGATGACAAAAACTGTCTGGTTTTCCTGAATGGGTAAGCTGTATTTTCCGTTTTTATCCGTTACAACTACCTGAACCCCGTTTGAAACGGCAATTCCTTCAATTCCTTTTTCACGGTTTTCTTTCTTCTGATTTTTGTTGCTGTCTTCATACACATATCCTGAAACAGAAGTCTGGGCAAACGCCATGGCAGAAACGAACAGACATGGCATTAAAAATTTTATATTCATTTTAGTATTGAGTTGTATTGTTAATCATTATTGATTCCACCACATTTTGATGTTGATATCATCTCCTCCCATTTGCTGAACTGCCGCTTGATAATTAGTTGTATTCAACACTTTTGGATTAGGAGGATACATCAGTCTCTGAGGAAGGTTTCCGTTATTCAAAAGCCCGCCGTTGTTGGGAAGTACAGGGAATCCCGTTCTTCTCTTTTCAAACCATTGCTGTTGGTCTACAAAGAATAAGGCCACATATTTCTGAAGCATGATTCTTTCCAAAGTTCCGTTATACGCTACATTCGCATTGGTAAAGTAATTGGCAGGCATGGTGGAGCCCCATTGTTCAATAGCTGCTTTTACCCCGCTTTCATAATACGTTTGAGCATTTCCGGGAATGATGCCTTTAAAGGCTAATTCGGATAATGTAAACTGCAATTCCGCGTATGGATAGATTAGAATATTCAAAGGCGCTTTAGACAAGTTCTGATTCATGTTGGACGGTTGGTAAGTAAATACAGTTCCATAGGCATAACCAGACGGAGCACCTTTGTATCCTATATTCTGGTTGGTTGCAATATCTTTTGCCTGAGAGAAGAACATGGCTAAACGTGGATCATTATTTGCTTTTAAAGTTTCCACAAAGAATGCTGAAGCAGCTCTTCCGGTTGTAAAATCCTGAGGTCTTGCGATAGGTGGAAGTAATGGAGATACTCCGGTAATATTCAACTTTGCAGATTCGCTATTATTCTGGAAAATCGGGTACACTGTCGGATTGTTGATAATTTCCTGGATTCTCTCGTTTACGTTGACTTCTCCGTTTTTCTTTAAAATCCTTGTCAGTAATCTCAATGAAAGGGAGTTACAGAATTTTTTCCAATTGGTAATTCCGTTCACATCAGATTCTGCTTTGTAAAAAAGATCGCTTCCAGTGAGTGTTTTAGTGGTAATGAATAATGAATTGGCCGTTTTCAGATCATCCAGTAATTTCACGTAAATATCTTTTTGCCTGTCGAATTTAGGTTGAGAGATTCCTTCATCCAATCTTGAAGCTTCTGAGAAAGGAATATCTCCGTACGTATCCGTTAAATTCGAATAAATCCATGCGTTTAAAACCATGGCGATAGCCTGGTAATTTTTGTCGTTTTCAAGAATGGCTGCTTCTTTCAGGTCCTTTACCTGCTTTAGCCATTTATAACTGTTATTCCAGTAACCGGTTCCCGTGTTTTCCGTTAAATAATAACGGCTTAAAGAGTTTCCTTCATTAGGAAAGTCTAAGGAAACCTGCATGATATCAAATGTGAAATCATTGGCTCTCATATAGTTCACTGCCGCCATATTGTATTGGATAGGGACCAGCAATTTAGCGGAAACAGGGTCACTGATCCTGCTTTCATCAATGTTCACCTCATCAAGGCTTCTGCTGCATGAAACGGGTATCATTCCGATACTTGAAATCAATAATATATTTAACAATAATTTTTTCATGATCTAAATTTTAAAATTTAACATTAAGCTGAATACCTACAGTTCTGGCTGTCGGCAATTGTCCCATTTCCACTCCCGGGGTAATCAAATTATCATTAAGAGTGGCGGCTTCCGGATCAAACAGCGGGAACTTCGTCCACATCCAAAGGTTTCTTCCGAATAGGGCTAACGTAAGATCTGTCAGCTTCAATTGTTCTGTTACGCTTTTCGGGAAAGAATAGGAAATTCTTGCGTCTCTTAACTTGATAAAGGAAGTATCAAACGAGTTGGTTTCTACGTTCGCTCTTCTGTAGTAATCGGCATAATAAGCCGACACCAATACCCCTTTTGTATTGGGAGAATAGGTTCCGTCTGCATTTTGTACGACTCCTTGTCCTACGATCAATCCATCCGGATTATCCCTTCCTATCAAGGTATGTCCTAATTTCCCCTGCTCGGTCATTTTATGATGGGACTGTGAGTAAGCCATTCCTTTGTACTGACCATCAAATGAGAAGCTTACTGTAAAGTTCTTATATCTGAATTCGTTTTGAATTCCGGCTCTCCATTTCGGATATGCATTTCCGACTTTTTTCATCTGCGTCGGTTTTGCCGTTAATCCATCACTTCCGAAAACTACCTGCCCGTCCGGTGAATACATTAATCCGTATCCGTACATATCTCCAAGAGATCCGCCTACTACTGCATTATAGTATACTACTCCACCTACACTTCCCATTGTATAAGGTTCTCCGTGGAATTCTTCCGGTAATGACAGGATTTTATTTCTGTTCATTGACCAGTTGGCGTTTACACTCCATGAGAAGTTTTTGTTTTTCACAGGGAATGTATTCAAAGTCATTTCAATTCCTCTGTTTCTGATCTCACCAGCGTTGATGGTTCTCTTGCTGTACCCTGTTTCAAGTAAAGCCGGGATATCTACGATCTGATCTTTTGAGTTGTTCTGATAGACTGTGAAGTTATAGCTCACTCTGTTTTTCAGGAAGCTGAAATCCATCCCAGCTTCAATATTCGTCAACATTTCCGGTCTCAGATCGGGATTCGGGTATAATGAAGGTGCTTCCACTGAACCGGAGAATACACTGTTGTTATAATATTTGATTAACTTATAAGGATTTGTATCATTTCCTACTTTCGACCATGATGCTCTTAATTTCCAATAATTGAATTGTTTGGAATTCATCTTCAATATATCGGAAAGAATGAAGGAAAGACCTGCTGAAGGATAGAAATAAGAACGGTTATCCTTCGGAAGCGTACTGCTCCAGTCATTTCTTGCGGTAAGGTCTAAGAAAATCTTATTCTGATATGCTAATGTTACCAATCCGTAAGTACTGTTTACCTGTTTATCACTAGGTGTCGCGAATTTTGTAATGTTCCCGATTCCGTTGGGTAACGTATATACTCCCGGTCTGAGAAGTCCGTCTGCCATATAATCATACATGGTGTATTCGGAATAACGGATGCTTCCTCCTGCGGATGCACTAAAATCGAAATCATTGAAGGTATTTTTGTACGTGAATAAAATATCGTTATTCAAATCCATCAATTTGATGTGCTGTTCCCTGTACATTCCCTGAAGGTAATTGGCAGAGCTCCAAGGTCTTTTTTGAGTACGCTCTTCATTGGTTAACTCCATTCCTGATCTCAACATGACCTCGAAATTTTTAGCCAGCTTATAATTAAGATTGATATTTCCGGTAATGAAGTTTTTATCAACACCGTTCAGCATTTCATAAGCAATCATATATGGATTATCGATAAATGAACTGAAGGGATGGATCTGATCGATTTGGTATTTATCTTTTTTCCAGATCGGTTCATACCAAGCCAGGTCTATGTTCGGATTCTGGAAGATCATGAAATAGGAAATCGACTGATTGCTGTATCCTGTTGCCGGTAAATTATCACTTTTTGTTTTGTTGTAATTGAATTTCAATCCTACTTTCAATTTTTCATTGATCTTATGATCAAATGATAAAGAGGCGTTGAACCTGTCAAAACCAGTATTGGGCATCATCCATTCATTTTTAAGATACGTTAAAGAGGTTCTGAATGACGTATTTTCGTTAGAGGTTTCTAAAGCAACGTTATTGGAAAAAGTAGTCCCCGTTTGCCAGAAACCTTTGATATTGTCTTTATAGGGTCTCCAAAGTTGTCTTGTGGCACTTTGTCCTTCTACTGTCGGATCATACTGGAAATAATATTGTCCTGCGAATTTCGGTCCGAAAGCACTACTGGTAGAACCTGTATTCACTCCGTCTGCAGAAGCTCCATAAGAGTAATAATAGTTTCCTTTGGTATCTTTCTGCATGGTTCCCTGTCCATACTCATATTGATAATCCGGCCATTTCAAAACCGTATCATAACTTGAGTATGAATTTAAAGTGACCTGTAGCTTTCCTTTTTTGGATTTTCCTGATTTCGTTGTAATCATGATCGCTCCTCCTGCTCCTCTTGAGCCATATAAAGCTGCTGCCGTGGAACCTTTCAATACTGAAATAGACTCGATATCATCCGGATTGATGGAATTGATCCCGTTTCCATAGTCAATCGGTAAATCTGCCTTGGAACCTGCTCCATACGCTGAAAATCCGGTACCTGTGGTTGTGTTGTTCAAAGGAACTCCATCTACAACGATCAATGCGTTGTTCTGATCCATATTCATGGAGATATCTCCACGTAATTTGATCACTGAGCTTCCTAAAGGTCCTGCTCCTGCGGTCTGGATCTTCAATCCGGCCACTTTTCCTTCCAATGCCTGTGCCCAGTTGTTGTTCTGGGTTTTCAGAATTTCTTCAGATTTAATGGTTTCCGTAGAGTAACCTAAAGACTTGTCTTGTCTTTTAATACCTAAAGCAGTTACCACTACTTCATTAATGTCATTAATAGTGTCTTTCTTTGCTTTTTGCTGAGCTGCCATATTGACGCTGACCAATCCTAACAGCGACAAAACAAGCAACTTTTGAGTCTCTTTTCGCATATCCTTTTTGTTTGCGCAAAATTAGAGCGACATGACGAGGAAGGTTTTAACACGACTTTAACAATTATTAAATGTTTATTAAACCAAATGTTAAAAAATTATGAATTAAAACAGATAATAATTTGATTTATAGCATATTAAAATAATTAAGTTTTTTTAATATTAAAGGTTGATATTATTCACTTATCTTTGCTGTTATCCCTTTTTGGGACAATATTTGAGTTTTGTTGCCATGATCTTATAGAAAGCAAAAATGCCCATCTCTTGGAGATGGGCATTTATTTATTAAGAACTATTACTTATTTTTCAACTGGTCCGGAATGTTAGTCGTAATAAAACCTATTCCTTGATTTTTAAGCTGCTCATAAACTGTAATATCATTGACTGTCCAGGCATTGGTAATTAACCCTAAAGCTTTTGCCTCGGAAATCCAGGTTGGATTTTTAGCGAAAACGCTGTAATGGTAATCCATACCGTCTAAACCTTCTGCTTTGATCTGTTCCGGTGACAGTTCCCCGTTCAGATACTGAACTTTAAATGTTGGCTCCACTCTTTTGATCTCTTTGCAGATATTCAGGCTGAAAGAGATATACTCGCTTTGTGATTCCAGCTTCAATTCCTTGATCAGTTTTATGGTTTTGGCTACCAGTTCGTTTTCAAGTTCCTTGGTTTTCGCAGGCTTTATTTCTACGATCAGTTTTAAAGATTTGTCTTTCTTTCCCTGTTTCAGATAATCTTTTAAAGTTGGAAATTTTTCTCCATTTGATAATTTCAGCTCTGCCAATTGTTTAAAATTGGTTTCTGAAACTTCCATTTTCCCGTGATGCTCATCATGGTTCACTACCAGGACCCCGTCTTTCGTCATTCTCACATCAAATTCAGAACCGTAGATCTTCAGCTGCTGAGCATTTTCCAGCGCTTTAAGAGAATTTTCCGTTGTAGGAGGCTGGCTCTGCCAATAACCTCTGTGTGCTATAATTTGGGTTTGTGCCTTCATGACTATCGTACTTAAAACTGCTAACCCTAAGATAAAATTTTTCATACTATAAAGGTAATATTAATTTTAGAAAGTATATTTTGCACCCAATTGAATCTGGTAAGGATTTCCTGACAATGGTTCCAGACCACTGGTATTTAAGTTGTATTTCAGCTGTTTGGTTGCTGCATCAAAGCCTGTGATCCTGTACAGAGACATATTTCCGTAAGATTTGTTCACGCCCCATTCTTTATTCAGCAAATTAGCTACATTGAAGATATCTACCGAAAGTTCAAAACCACCTATTTTTTCAAATTTTATTTTTTTTGCAATACGCACATCCCAAACTCCATAGAACCCGTTTTTACCTCCGTTACGCTCTGCAATGCTGTTATTATATTCCGTAATATAATCTTTCAATGCTTTTCCTACTTCAGGATTGTCTAATAAAGACTGTGTCAGATTCGGAAAAATATAAGCCAGGTCATTAGAATCCACGAAATCCCCATTCACGTTTCCTCCTGCTGTAACCGAGAATCTTGTTCCTCCAATTCCCGAATATCTGATCCCAACCGTAAATCCGTAGAATGTAGGGGAGTTTCCATACAGAACCACCTTGTTACGGAACTGGTTATCCGAATAGGTCATCCTCAAATTTCTCGGGTCACTTTGAATCATCGTCGATAAAGTGGCTGAATTGGCTACGTTTCCATTATAAGATGTATTATCTTTAATGTCGGACCATGTATAGCTCGCGGTGATTTCTCCGTCTTTATAATAACGGTAACTTGTATCCAATACAAAGGAGAACTGGTTCACTTTTCCGTCACTCACCAATTCCAGCACTCTTCCGAAATTAGGATTGATTCTTCCGTCTTTCCAGTTCATGGTTCCATTCGTATTCACTGAGGTAATCGGTACAAATACACCTCTTCCACCTTCATTGTCCAATGTGAAATAAGGATTTGCCACCATATTTCTGTCATAATAGAAATAGTTGTTTCTTCCCAGCGCCATATATCCTGCAATCCCTGCTCTGAATCTTTCATTGAAAAAGTGGGTATAAGAAATATTCGCTTTATACACTACCGGAACTTTAGCATCTTCTCCTGTATAATTGATGGTTGGAAGCTGGTATTGCGCTAAAGTCGGAACCGTACCGTAATCATTTCTGTAACTTGCAAAATCTGGTGTCAATCCGATGGTTGTTGGATTTACGTCTACCGTTGCCAAATGTTTTCCATCGAAAACAAGATTATTGATGATCATATAGTTGTTGATATCCGAAGAGAAGACTCCTGCCCCGAATTTTAAGAAATCCTTGTTTTCTTCATTGATATTCCAATCGAACTGGAATCTCGGCTGGATGATGAATGACTGAATCTGGTTATCTGTTCTGATGCCCATTTCATCAAAAAGCTTCTGATTGAATTCCGCTTTAGGATATCCTCCGTAATCTACTCTCAAACCTCCCGTAAAATCCAATCCCTTTGCAATTTTTGTCTGGATCTGCCAGTAAAGCCCTACATTCCAAATGTTAGAGTTTACTGAATTATCTTCCATCAAAGGAACTTCCCTGTAAAATCTGTAAGGGGTAAGGTTATTAAAATTATCAATTCCTAAAAACTGGAATCTTCCGTTCACCTCACTTCCATAGATCGATTTTGCTCTGGTGTACATGATATCCGCTCCGAAAGTATACTTCACTTTATCTGTGTTATAATATACGTTATCTACGATCTGGAAAACGTTGTTTCTGAAACTTTCCTGTGCAAAACGGTGTCCCCCGATCTGGATATTAGTGGTAAGATTACTTCCCTCAATAGTAGACGGAACACGCTCTACAATGGCTCTTGGAACCGGATGTCCTAATTCATCATTCTGATAACTGTCCTGGAAAGTATATAAATATTGAGCTTTTAACTCATTGGTTAAATTAGGCTTCAGGTTAGATCTTAAAGTTAATAATAAACTATTGTCAATATTTTTGTCGTTCCCGTAAGATTCAAAGAAATTGATTGCAGTGTTATCCGCCAGTCCGTTCTTATTCATGTCATACGTAAAGTTGTTTCTTAACGTCAATAAGTGTTTCGGATTGATCTGCCAGTCTAAACGTAAAAATCCGGCATCCGAATTTCTCACTTTATCAAAAGTACCAAACTGTGGTGTATTTCCTACGCCATATTTGGCTCTGGCAATATTCAGAACCTGGTTAAGGGTTTCATTGGTCACATTAAATCGAAGTGCATCTTCTTTTGTCTGAACATCAGCAATAATCAATGGCCTTGAATCCAATTGGTGATCCCACGCAGCAAAAAAGTGTAATTTATTTTTAATGATCGGTCCTCCCAGAGTAACCCCGAACTGAGAGGTGGAGAAATCATTCTTTCTTTCGTTCCCTCTGATATCATATTTGCTGGATAGCCAGCCCGTTCTTAAATATTCAAAAGCACTTCCGGAAAATTTATTCGTTCCCGATTTGGTAACGGCACTCACCGTACCTCCACCGCTTCTTCCTAAAGTAACGTCGTATTGGTTGGTGGTAATTTTAAATTCACGTACCGCTTCAATGGAAATGGAATACGGAGCTCCGCTTCGGCTGGTGGTAGATCCGGCTGAAGTTGGGTTTTTGGCCGTCATCCCGTCGATCGTGAAATTGGTGGAAGAACCTAGCTGTCCTGATAAATTACCTCCTCTCCCACTTAAAGGAGATAAATCGGTAAGGCTGGTAAAATTTCTACCGTTCACCGGTAAAAGCCCTATATTTTTAGCAGAAATGGCCGTTGCTGCTCCCAGGTTCCCGATTTTATTCTTCAGGTTTCCGTTGACTACAACTTCTTCAATCAGTTTTTCACCATTTCCTAAGCTCATATCCACTGTAACCTGGTCACCGAAGTTCACACTGTACCCTTCTTTTTTCTCATCGTTCACCATTACAGTATATGGTCCTCCAAGAGGAATCTCCTTGAAAATATATTCTCCTTTGGAATTTGTTTCGGTTTCTGTTCTGAAACCTGTTGATTCATTGATGATCGTCACTTTTACTTTTTCCTGAGGTGCATTTCCGGTTCCGGTTACCTTTCCCAGAATGGACGCCTGTGTTGTCTGCGCATAAGCCATGGTACCCAGGCTCAAAAACAGCATTCCCAATACAATCTTTACTTTTTTCATATCCTTTAATTTAGCTGGTGCAAAGGTATTTTTACTTCCATACTCAGCTGTTTAAGGGAATCTTAAGGTTTTTTCAATTATATGAAAACATTGTGTTAACGCATTGTAAACAGGAATTTTATCCTGAACAAAATCAGTTCATTGGAATATGTTACACGATCTTAATGTTCTCATCCTATTTAATTCACTTATTTTATAAGTATTAAAACCTTTATACTTTTTGTAGTTTAATTTTTTTGAAAAGTTTAAACAGGTTTGGGATTACTTTAATTATTTTTGCTTAAAAGTGAATCGCAATGCCTGAAAACATTCAACAGAAAATAGAACAGCTCCGCAAAGAGCTTCACCAGCATAATGAAAATTATTACCTTCTGGATACTCCTACCATCACGGATTATGAGTTTGACCAGTTATTAGAGGAGCTTCAGGACCTGGAAGCCAAATACCCTGAGTTTTATGATGAAAATTCCCCTACCATGCGTGTTGGTGGTGGTATTACAAAGGTTTTCCCAACCATTCAGCATAAATTCTCTTGATAATTCTTATGATTTCGATGATCTTGAGGACTGGGAGAAAAGAATTATCAAGGCTATTGATGATCCCGTAGAATTTGTTGCGGAATTAAAGTATGATGGTGCGTCTATTTCTATCTTGTATGAAAAAGGCAAACTAGTACAGGCCGTTACACGTGGAGACGGATTCCAGGGCGATGAGATCACAGGAAACGTCCGAACCATTTCAGATGTTCCATTGACCTTAAAAGGTGATTTCCCGGATCATTTTTTTATGCGTGGTGAAATCTATCTGACCAGAAAGAATTTCGATAAGATTAATAAACAAAGGGAAGAAGACGGTTTAGATCCTTTTATGAATCCCAGAAATACGGCGAGCGGAAGCTTGAAGATACAGGATAGTGCAGAGGTAAGAAAACGGGGATTGTCTTCGGTGCTTTACCAGTTTATTTCACACGAAGTTCCTGCAGAAACGCATTGGGAGCTGCTTGAAAAAGCAACATCATGGGGCTTTAAAACTTCCCAGCAGGCCAAGCTTTGCAAAACATTGGAAGAAGTCAAAGAATTCATCAGTTATTGGGACACAGAACGTCATAATCTACCTTTTGAAATTGACGGAATTGTTTTAAAAGTTAATTCACTGAGGCAGCAGAGACAACTTGGCTATACGGCAAAATCACCACGTTGGGCTATGGCTTATAAATTTAAAGCCGAAAAAGTGGAAACGGAATTGCAAAGTGTTTCTTACCAGGTAGGAAGAACGGGAGCAATCACACCTGTTGCCAACCTAAAACCTGTTTTATTAGCCGGAACTATTGTAAAACGGGCTTCACTTCATAACGAAGACATTATTAAAAAACTGGACCTTCATGAGCATGACTTTGTGTATGTGGAAAAAGGCGGTGAGATCATTCCGAAAATTGTTGGCGTCAATACCGAAAAAAGAAATGCAGAAAGCAAAGAAATAGAATATATCAAACATTGCCCGGAATGCGGAACAGAACTGGTGAAAATTGAAGATCAGGCGATCCATTTCTGCCCCAACGAATTACATTGTCCGCCTCAGGTAGTAGGAAGAATGATCCATTATGTTTCCAGAAAGGCTTTGAATATTGAAAATCTTGGAAGCGAAACCATTGAACAGCTTTACCGGGAAAAACTGATTGAAAATCCTGCAGATTTATATGTTTTGACCAAAGAACAACTTCTTCCTTTGGAAAGAATGGCGGAGAAATCTGCTCAAAATATCATTTCCGGAATTGAAAAATCAAAAGAAATTCCTTTTGAAAAAGTATTGTACGGAATCGGGATCAAGCATGTGGGAGAAACCGTTGCCAAAAAACTCGTTAAAAACTTCCCAACCATTGAAGAGCTTAAAAATGCTTCTGTGGAAGAGCTTTGCCAGGTGGAAGATATCGGAACCAAGATCGCAGTAAGCATTGTTGAGTTCTTCAACAATCCGGAAAACGTCCTGATGATCGAACGCCTGAAATCATCCGGCGTACAGCTTGAAAAAGGAGAAAGCACCAGCGAAGTCTTATCCAACGTTCTGGAAGGCAAAACTTTTCTTTTCACCGGAAAATTATCATTGTTTACAAGAGAACAGGCAGAAGAAATGGTTGAAAAGCATAATGGAAAGAATATTTCAGCCGTGTCTAAAAACCTGAATTATCTTGTCGTAGGCGAAAAAGCCGGAAGTAAACTGAAAAAAGCCCAGGATATCGGCACGATTACCATCCTGGATGAGCAGCAATTTTTAGACCTGATCCAGTAATGGATCAGGCTTTTTATTTAATAAGCTCCATGACCATTTTGCGCCTGTCTATCTCCACTTCCTGTTTTAAGAGCTTTCGTTGATCTGTATCTATATAATAAGTAACCAGTGTTTTATTGTCTGTAATATCATCTGTGGTTGTTATAACCCATACCATTTTCCCATTCAGACTTTCTTTTTTTACATTTTTTATATAAGCATTCATCACTCCTTTTTTTGCTGCCGGATTATAATCGAAGATACGGAGAGTGGCCTTATAATCTTCCTTTAAAGGAAGCCACCTGATGATCGAGGGATATAAATTGCTGTCGAAATAAGAAGCCGGTGCGACAGCTTCATTGATAATGCTTTTTTCATTGGTTTTTTTATCCAGATAGTAACCCGTTACATCTTTCCCGAAGTTCATCCTGATATCTCGATGCCCCGCAAAAGAGGAATGTTCAACCGGTTCCATATTATTTATCTTTGCTACGGCAGAGTCTATCATTTCTTCCTGCATCTGTTTCATTTTCAAGGAAGTTCTTATCAGTATTTTTCCTTTGTCTTTTTTTATGATAGTATTGATTTTCCCAATTTCGATCCGTTGTCCGGCATTTTCCATAAACCAGAGCATATCATATGTTTCATCTTTGATAAATGCGGATTCAAGTTTAATATTCTTTGGGGTAATTACATCTTGTGCCATGGCGGGAAGCATAAAGAGTAAAAAAAATACTGATAGTAACGTTTTCATATTAAGATTTTTAAGATTCTAAATATGGGTTGAAAATAAAACGGAAATGTTACATAAATATCCATTCTTTATTTTAAATAATATGGGTAAATACCCCCCTTATCCATAAAATATTTGTAATTTTATGAGTATAAAATGTGAAAGATGGAATTTTTACAGGACCACTCAATTCAAAATGAGCTGCTGCTGATTTTTATTTCCGTGCTTTTGGGCATTATAATTGGCGCAGAACGAGAATACCGCAATAAATCTGCCGGGTTACGTACCTTCATCTTGGTATGTTTCGGAGCCTGCCTGTTTACCATTCTTTCTATAAAAATCGGAAGTGACGATCCGGATCGTATCGCAGCCAATATTATTACCGGTATTGGTTTTTTAGGAGCCGGAGTGATCTTTAAAGGAGATAATAAAATTGATGGAATTACTACTGCAACTACTATCTGGGCAACGGCATCTATAGGAATGGCGGTAGGCTCAGGATATGTTTACCTTTCACTTTTGGGAACCATTCTGGTATTACTGGTTTTAAGTGCACTTACTTACCTGGAGAATGTGATAGATAAAAATCATAAGATCATAGAATATAAGATCGGAATTCTCAGCTCCGATGATGTTCACTACTGTGAAGAGCTTTTCAGGAAAAATGATCTTAAGTTTAAGGTATCCAAACAACAATATTCCCAGGGAAATCTTATTACAACATGGATTTTGACAGGCAAAAAAGTTCATCACGAATCTCTTGTTAAGGAGCTCATCAGTGACAGCAAGATTATTGCCTATCAGTTCTAGGATAAAAAATAAAGGCTTAAAGCCTTTATTTACCTTTTATTTTTTCTTGAAAACATAAAGATCTTTGTTCGGGCCGTCAATCGGATTGCCTGCAAGGTCAAGCTGGAGCAGTTTATTCTCCCCTACTTTATATTTATATTTTGCCGTTTTCCCGTTTAAGGTTATGATACTTCCTGCAGCATCCCATTCAAAAGTTCCCCGGTCTTCATTTTTTGATTTTCTGTCAATATACTCTTCCGTCATATTGAAAGTCTTATCCTTATTCAAAGTTAGGGAGGTCTTTATTCCCGGACAGTCTGCACAAGGCACTATAGCTTCGTACGTTCCGTCCCAGTCAAGAGAATTCTGAGAATTATCCCCAATCGTAGCGGTATTCCCAGATGCAACAGTATCCGCAGAGGGCTGAACTGTGGCCGCCGAGTCTGAAGAAATCGGATTTACTTCCTTAGGTTTTTGTTTGGAACATGAAGCTAATACAATAACAGCAACAATTCCTGATAAGAATGTTCGTTTTTTCATAATAGATATTTTTTAGTGATTAGTATTATAACGGTGTTTATCCGCACTTATGATTTTATATCCGTATTTTTAATTTTCTTTGTAAATTAGGGCAAAAATTTGATTATGACAAAAAAGATACTTTTATCTGTATTTCTTTTGCCGGCTGCAATGGCTTTTGCTCAACAATACGGCGGAATGTGGATTCCTACAGAACTTAATGAAAAGGAAATGAAAGATTTGGGAATGAAAATTTCTGCTAAGGACATCTTCAACCCTCAAAAAGCGAGCATTAAGGATGCAGTTGTTCAGTTCAACGGTGGATGTACTGCGGAAATCATCTCCCCGAAAGGGTTATTATTAACCAATCACCACTGTGGTTACGGGCAGATCCAGGCTCATTCTACGGTTGAAAACGATCTTTTGACGAATGGTTTCTGGGCTAAAAATATGGGCACGGAACTTCCCAATCCGGGCGTAACGGTTGATTTCATTATTGACATCAAAGAAGTAACTAATCAAATTTTAGAAGGAACAGACAATCTTACGGAACCTGAACTTTCAAAAAAAATCGCTAATAATATTGAGGTTTATAAAAACTCTCAGAAAATTGAATCTTACCAGTCTATTTCCGTAAAATCTATGTACTACGGAAATAAATATTACGCCTATACCATTGAAACATTTAAAGACGTTCGTTTGGTAGGTGCACCGCCTCAAAGCATCGGAAAATTCGGAAGTGATACGGATAACTGGGTATGGCCGAGACATACGGGAGATTTTTCCATGTTCAGAATCTATGCGGACAAAAACAATAAACCGGCTGAATACTCCAAGGATAATGTTCCTTATGTTCCGAAGCATTATCTTCCGGTTTCTATCAAAGATAAAAACGAAAACGATTTCACCTTTGTATTCGGATTCCCGGGAAGAACTACAGAATATCTTCCGGCTGTTGCTGTAGAGAAGATCATGAATGAAATTGATCCTGCAAGAATTGCCGTACGTGATGTTGCTTTGAAAACATTAGACGAGAAAATGCGTGTGGACAATGCAACACGTATCAAATATGCTTCAAAATATGCTTCCGTAGCCAATTACTGGAAAAAATGGATCGGGGAAGTGGAAGGATTGAAAAAATCCAATGCCGTAGAGAAGAAAGTAATGTATGAAGGATCTTTGGTTACTAAAAACTCTGAAGTAAAAACGACTCTGGATCAATTAAATAAATTATATAACGATCAGGCTCCTTACGCTTTGAATAATGCCTATTATTCTGAAGTGGTCAGAAATGCAGAGACATTAACGCTTGCGAATCTTTACTCCAATTATATTGCGGCTGTTGAAGCAGGAAGAATGGATGAAAAGAGCTTAGCCTCCTTCAAAAACAGGCTTTCTTCTTTCTATAAAGATTACAGTGCTGAACTGGATGCCAAAGTAACGGCTAAACTTTTAGCTTTATATGCGAATAAAACTGCACCTCAGTTCCTGCCTGCCGGTTTTGATAAATATAAGAATGAAGCTCAGAATATTCAATCTATAGAAGAAATCTCCAAAAATTCCATTATTACAGGAAGATCAGAGGTTAACGGAGCATCTTTAGCACAGGATATTGACAAAGCGTTTTCCAATCAGGACAAATTAATCAAAACATTAAAAAAAGATCCTGTTTTCCAACTGTTTACCAATCTGAAGGAAACATACATGAAAACTGCTGATCCGCAATATACTTCTCTTCAGACGAAGATTGATGCTCTGCAGAAGAAGTTCATGGCTCAGCAAATGGCCACAGATAAAGACAGAAAATTCTTCCCGGATGCCAATTCTACCCTTCGTGTGACTTACGGAAAAGTAAAAGGATCGACTCCCCGAGATGCGGTTTCTTACAATTACCAGACCCACTTAGCCGGAGTGATGGAAAAATATGTTCCGGGAGATTATGAATTCGATGTTCCTAAAAAGCTGATTGATCTTTATAACAAAAAGGATTTCGGAATTTATAAAGACAAGACAGGAGATGTTCCTGTAGGATTTACCGCAACCAACCATACCACCGGAGGAAATTCGGGAAGCCCGGCCTTGGATGCTTACGGAAACTTAGTAGGATTGAATTTCGACAGACAGTGGGAAGGAACGATGAGTGACATTAATTACGACCCTCGTTTCAGCCGAAACATTATGGTAGATACGAAATATATTCTTTTCATCATTGATAAATATGCCGATTCCAAATGGCTGATCGATGAAATGAAAATTGTGAAGTAATACTTAAAATCAGTTTCGGCGGCGCTTTGCGCCGCCGAAACTTTTATTAAATGAAAAAAGAGCACGAATTTTTCGTGCTCTCAGCCATAATAAATGATATGAAAATTCTAATAGTAGAAGAAATTAAAATGTATAGTTTAAACTACCATATATAAATCCATCCCCATTTGCTGTGAATGTATCTTGTTTTACAACTTTTCCTCCTTGTAAAGTTTTAAAGTCATAGTCTGACCCGATGCACCACTTGGAGGTCCGGGATTACCGACCTGGAAGCCAACAGCGTTTGGAACACCTGCCTCTAGTTTAAATTCCTTACTCCAAGGTAATTGGTTTATATCCACCACATGTGCTGAACCACTTGCCCCTATATAGGAAATATTAAGCTTTCCAGAATAATTTCCGGTTACTTCATATTTAAAATCTCTGGAAACTGATGGTGTTGCCGGATTGTCGTCATCATCCCCTCCACAAGAGATAGTGAATAAAGAAATTAACCCTAATAGAGTAAAGATGCTAAAAATCTTTCTTAAATAATTGCTTTTCATAATTTGAATTTTTGATTAATAATAAATGAATTAAATTTTGTTATTTTTCTGTTACTTCTGTTTTATTTGAATAATATGAGAGAAAATGCTTTTGTCTGTTTCTACTCTCATTATATAATTTCCATCAGGGTAATCCTGAAGATTAATGAAATACTTTCCATTTGTTTCCTTAAATACACTCTCAGATTCCTCAGAAATCCGTTTTCCCGCCATATCATATATACCAATAGATTTTATGTGAGTACCGGGTAGTTTTTCAATCCAAATCTTTCCGTCTTTAACGGGATTGGGATAAATGGATAAAGATTTTTCTATTGTATTCTCCTGAGTTGCCAATGCACTACTATTAGTATAAGTAAAAGATGAAGGTCCAGGTTGTGATATGGGAGATATTATATTCGTATCTGTAAAACTCGCAATTTGCTCCCTATTGTTTTTATACCATGTGTAAGTCGTTACCTGTGTTGTAGAGACCGGTATTCCATTGAGAGATGAGGTCAGCGTACTTACTTTCTTTACTCTTAAAGTATTGGTATAGGTACCTATCGGAGTTATAATAGTTCCATATCCATCTGCTGTAATAACATCATTGGTACTGCTGGTTGCTCCATTATTCGTTAAGGAAGAAGTATCTGTAAAAGATTGCAAATAAGTAGTTGGAAACTTCAACTCAATAGCTGTATCAGTATACGCTGTTGTAGAATTAGTAACTGCATTTCTTCCTCCTAACACTTCATATTGGGCATTGTCTACCCGAAAGAGATTTTTATCGTCAGTTTGGGTCCCATTAGGATTAAGAGCGGTTACATATCGGTTGGCCGTAGGGAAAGATGAACATTCCGGAATACCCGGACATACTCCATAAAAAAGAGTTCCTCCTCCTGTAGTTCCCTGTACATTGGAAAAATCCCAGGTCATATTTGCTCCTCCACTGCCAGCAGTATATACTCCCTGATTAAATTCAACGTCTGTATACGAGAAAGTACCCGTAACCATATCTGCAGAAGTAATAACGGGTTGCGCAGAAAGTAATGTGCCTGTAAATATTAAAAGAATAAAATAAATTGTTTTCATATGTATGTTTTTTGTATTGAAATAGATATTGTGTAGTATCACAAAACTACTTTACGGAATAAAAGGAAACAATAATTGTTTGTTTGTATTTTGATCTACTGGTTTTCCAGTATTTATACTTTCATCTATTTTTTCTACTAATTTTTTAGTTATTTTAGTATAAAATACAAATCGCATGAAATCTATTATACTCATTTTTTTTATTGGTATATGTACTCTTGTCAGAGCCCAACTGACTATTAAACTATACGACGATAAAACTTACATTAATAAATTAGAGAAACAATTCAATGATGCAAACAATGACAGTATTAAAGGTTATACTGCATTAAAACTTGCTTATGCTTATAAAAGGGCAAAAAATCTACCTAAAGCACAACAGTTTTTTAAAAACGGAGCTTTACTTTCAAAGAATAATTCTTTCCTAAAGGCCGTTTCTTATTATTATCAGGCATATATACTGATGGGTGATCCCAACATTAAAATAATTGAAGAAAATTTTAAGAAAAGTGATTCGCTACTCTCCCGCTTTCCTTATCCGGAAGCATACAAAATCCGGAGCAGTGCATGGCTGGGCCTGGGAGTATTGGAACAGATGAAAGGCAGCGAGCAAAAAGGGCTTGATGCTTACATCAATCATGCACTTCCGTTAGCAAAAAAATCAGGAAACAATTTCATTATGGCTAACGTAAATAAATTTATAGGGATCAGCATGATGAATATTACAGAAAGGGTAAAAGCAAATAAATATTTAGAAGAGGGATTGAGGTTATTTGAAAAGTCTTCTCCTGAAAGTGAAGCCATGAAAAAGGAAGCGATCATTGAGCTGTCTATTTACCTGATAGAAAATAATGTTTATTTAAATAATTTGGAAAAGGCAAAAACATATCTTGACAAAGCCTATACTATTTTAAAAAACTATCCTAAGTCCAATGCTTTTCTTTTTTACTATTATTCAGAAGGTATTTACTATCAGCATATGAAACAGTACCAAAATGCCATTAACAGCTTTGATAAAGGAATAGCTTTAGCCACAGGAGGTATTGAAAATTATTATGTCAACCGGATGAAATATGCCAAATTTGAATTGCTGAGAGGACAAAATAAAAATCAGGAAGCCATCATTGTAATGCAAGAGCTTTTAAAAAGCCCACTTCTTTGGATAAAAATAATTATTATAATTTACTGGCGAAAGCCTATGCCCAGAATGGAAATATGAAAGAGGCCTATGAATGGTCCCAGAAGTATATCACCATCAATGACAGCCTTCAGACTACAGAATATAAAGCCCATATGATGGATATGGAGAAAAAGTACCAGACGGCTGAAAAAGAAAGAAAAATTAAAGAGCTTGAGGCCAAAAATAAAATTATTGAGTTAACCGCCAAGAACAACATTCTTTCAAAATGGATTTTCGTTGGAGTCTCTTTACTTCTTCTCTCTCTTGTATTATTTCTTTGGATTTTAATAAGAAATAATAAAAAGTTGGCCTTGCAACAAAACGAAAACCATCAGCACCGGATCAATGAATTAAAGCAAAAAGAACAAATGACTGCTGTAAGAGCCCTTCTAGAAGGTGAAGAAAAAGAGCGAAATCGAATAGCTCAGGATTTGCATGACGGACTAGGTGGAATGCTGGCAGGAACTAAAATGCAATTTTCAAAGTTGATGAGCACCCATGATTTTACCAAAGAAAGACTGGAAAAAATCTCTAAAAGTATCGATAATTCACTCACGGAACTTCGTTCAATAGCCAGAAATATGATGCCAAAATTTATTATAAATAATCAGGATCTGGATACCGCATTAACTGATCTTTGTGACACCTATAAACCTCATTTCAATATACAATATCAGTCATATGAAATAAGCAAAAATATATCCGAAAAAGATATACTAAATATTTATAGAATTATCCAGGAAATATTGACTAATGCAGCCAAACATTCCAATGCAAAGAATGTACTTTTACAGTGCAGCCAGAATAAAAACGTTCTCTATATTACTGTTGAAGATAATGGCAGGGGATTACAACCCCAAGTGGATAATACGGAGAATTTTGGGCTCATCAATATCCAAAACAGGGTAAAGAGCATGAGCGGAAAAATAGAAATTACTTCCAAAGAAAATATAGGAACTACTTTTAATATTGAAGTATATGTTACTGAATAAAAGACATTCATTGGTTATTATAGATGATCATTTTATTATCATCGAAGGAATAAAGTCTTTACTTTCGGATGACCATAGCCTTTTTCTGCTGGACACATTCACTGACGGGATATCTGCTTTGGATTTCATTAGTAAGAATACTGTAGATGTAGTTCTTCTGGATATCTCTATGCCCAATATATCAGGAATACAACTCTGTAAAGAGATCAAAAAGCTATCTGCCAAATCGGTGGTATTGGGACTTAGCAATCATTCTGAAAGAAATATTGTCATTCAGATGCTCCAAAGCGGAGCCAATGGTTACCTTCTTAAAAATATATCATTGGATGAGCTGATAAAATGTATCCATGATGCTTTAAAAGGAGAATTGGTATTCAGCAACGAAATTAAAAATGTAATAACAATGCCAGAAGTACAAGATATTAAAGAAAGACCGCTGCTTACGAAAAGAGAAGAAGAAGTGCTAAAAAAAATATCATTGGGAAAAACAACCACCATAATTGCTGACGAACTCAATGTAAGCCCTTTAACCATTGAAACTCACAGAAGAAACCTTATGAGTAAATTTAATGTGAAAAATGTTGCTGAACTTATCATGGTCGCTGTGAAAGAAAATATTATATAAAGAAAAGGCGCTGTCTCAAAAACAACTGCTCTCTCGGACTTCTTGACAACTTTTGTCATTTAGAAATTTTCAGAAGTTAGTTCACCTTTTGAGACAGCTCTTTTTATATTAATATCCGAAAATCTCTTCCAATGTTACTTCCTTAAAGGTTCCCATTTGATGGACGGCATCCATATTCAGGTTCTCTTTTTTCCCGATAATCGCAGTATTGAAATGTAAAGGTTGTATAGAAGTCTGATAAAACTGTTTGATATCTTCAAATTTCATCCCCTGAATCTGCTGATAAATATCTTTTCTGAAATCATGCGAAACGCCAAGCTTTTTTAGCTTCAACGTATTAAAAAAGATATTGGTTCTTGTAATTCTGGTAGACGCAATCTGTTTTAAGGCTGCATTTTTCGCATTTTCAAACTGAATGGGCACTTCCGGAAGATCATTCATCAGATCATTCATTGTATCTACTGCAATCTGAAGTTTATCCGGTTGGGTTCCGATATAGGTCGTTACATAATCCGGATGTCCCAGCTCCGCATTGGCTGCATAAGAAACGTAGGCAGAATAAGCTAAACTCTTACTTTCACGGATTTCCTGGAACACAATAGATGATAATCCACGCCCAAAATATTCGTTAAAAACATTAATTTTACCGAAATCAGCAGTATTCACATGATTTCCTTTTCCTATTTTGCTCATTTCCATCTGAACCATATCATATCCTGTAAAATATACGTTCCCGTTGGTTTCAGGCTCAGGGTATTTTTTAGGTTCCGGAATAGAAAGGCTTTCTGTTTCAATATGTTTGTCAATATATCTTCTGAAATTCTCAAAATCTTTTCCGTAGAAGAATATTTCATAAGGGAATTTAAAAAGCTTTTTCATCCTGTCTGCAAAAACCTCTACCCTGCTGTTTTGTAGTTCTTCCTTGGAAATAATGTCTGTAAAACGTGAAAACCCACCCAATTTTGTATAGGTCGTCAAAGCAGTCATGATCCGGTTTTTATCCTTTTTTACCGCTTCCCGGTTTTCTAAAACAGTATCCACAAATTGTTTATAAATCTCCTGATCCGGCTTCACTTCATACATCCAGTGCTGAAGCAGCTCAATTCCTTTTTCAATATTTTCTTCCAAACCACTCAATGAAATCATAAGCTGATCCGGAGTCGTTTTAAAATCATTGCTTACCCCGATCTTGAAAAATTCTTTTTTCAGGTCTTCAGGAGAAAACTTTTCGGTTCCCAGGTATTGCAGGATTTGAGTGGAAATTCCCAAATCTCTGTCATGGTCACTTCCGAAAGGGAAAATAAAATGAACCTGCGCAATATCATTGTACTTATTGGGAACGAAACTCAGTTTCTTATCTTTGATCTTATCTGTAATGATTTCTTTTTGATAATCTATAAATTCCGGCTGAATGTCTTCTGTTTTTTCAGAAAGTATCTGCTGTAAAAAACCGGATTGTGCTTCGCGATTGATCTTAACAGGTGTAATTCCGGGATTTTCAACTCTTACCAGCTTATCATTCACCCCTTTTTCTTTGTTGACAACCACATAATTATTTTTAAAGAATTCATTAGCAAATTCTACCACGTCATCTTTGGTGAGAGCTGCATATTCATCCATTTCGTTCAGTTCCTGTTCCCAGGTTCTGTTTCTGATATAAGTATCATAAAGATTGGTAGCCAAGCCTTCAGCCGTTTCCAGCCCTTTCATTCTTTGAAGCTTAAAGTCATTGATGATAGCAGGAAGCATCCAATCAGGAAATTCTCCTTTCTTCACCAACTCAAGTTGCTCGAGAACCATATCTTTTGCCTCATCCAATGTTTGGGTTTCCTTCGGGACAGCTACAATGGAAAAATAGCCGTATTGTTTCAGTCCAACAGAAAAAGCCTGAGCCCAAAGCATTTTTTGAGTCTGGTTGATATTGAGATCCAATAATCCCGCTTCTCCTCTGTTGCTTAAAATATTCACCACAACGTCCGCTAACATCGCTTCTCTCGTGCCATAGCTGTCTGTTCTCCAGGCGATCTGAACTCTTGGTGTGGTCGGGCTTTTTACTGTTCTTTCAACAATTTCCGTCATCGGTTTTTCAATAACCGGATTTTTCTTTGGCAGCTCTTTGTAAGGAATTGTCCCGAAATACTGATCTACAAGCTGAATGGTTTCTTCAAAATCCAGATCTCCCACCAAAACCATAGCGTAATTATTAGGAACATAATATTCATCAAAATACTTATGGATTGCCTTCATGGAAGGATTCTTCAAATGTTCCGGTCTTCCTAATGTGGTTTGCTGCCCATTGGGATGAGTTGGAAAAAGAGCACTCATCAGTTCATAGCTCACTAATCGGGTATCATTATCCTGTGCTCTGTTAAATTCTTCATATACAGATTCCAGCTCCGTATGGAAAAGTCGTAAAACGATCTCAGAAAACCTTTCTTTCTCGATCTTTAGCCATTTTTCCAATTCATTATTCGGAATATTATTTTTGTAAACTGTTTCATCAAACCAGGTGTGGGCATTAGTTCCGCTTGCTCCCAGTGAAGAAATGATTTTATCATATTCATTCGCGATAGCATATTGACTGGCTTCCTGAGAAATTTCATCGATCTTTTTATAAATCTCTTTCTTTTTTTCAGTATCAGATTCTGCTTTATGCTGCTCATATAACTCAGAAATCTGATCCAGTAAAACTTTTTCTTTCCCCCAATTGCTGGTTCCGATTTTTGAAGTTCCTTTGAACATCATATGTTCAAGGTAATGTGCCAAACCCGTATTATCGGCCGGATCATTATTACTTCCGGTTCTCACCGGAATGAAGGTCTGAATTCTTGGTGCATCAAAGTTCTGGGCAAGAAAAACCTTCAGTCCGTTTTTCAGCGTGTAAATTCTTACTTTATTTTCGTCGTGGGTTACTGTAGTATATTCGTAATTGTTTGTATCTGTATGGAATGTTTCCCTGTGCTTTTTATCTGTCATATATAAATCCATATTCATTCTTTTTATCCTGAATGCCATACAAATGTAAGGAATAGAAAGAAATGCTATGTATTTTTATTTACTCTTGTATCTATAATGATAGTTGAAAAAGTGAATTATCTGATATCCTTTAGTTTTACAACGGCATGGGTCTGAAAATCCTCTGTCAGATTAAAAATTTTCCCCAGTTTTTGAGAAGCATTAGTAAATGCAATAAAAGTACACAACTCTGAAATCTGCCTATCGGTAAAATATTCTTTCAATAAATCAAAATGCCCGTTTACAATAGAGTGATGATCTTTACAAAACAGTTCCGCAAATGCAGCAGCCATGGAAATTTTCATTTCAGCAGGATCAAAATCAGGCCTTCCTCCTTTTACCATACAATATTCACAGCCGTTTTCAAACGCCATTGTTCTACGGATCTGCTCCAGTATATCTTTGTCTAAAGAGGAATTTTGCCACAAAACCTCTTCCAAATGATTCCAATGATGAAGGATGTTAGCATTATGTCCAATCAGTTTTTCAAATGCAGTATTGCCGTTTTCAGAAAGTGTTATTCTTGTCATTTTTCTAATTTTAACTACCTCAAAGTTCGTTTTTACTGTATTTTCATCAAAACGGAATTAATTGCAAAAATTACTAAATTTACCCGATTTAATCTTTTTAACACTAAATTACAATGAAAATAACTTTAGATGAATATGATTACAAAATCCTCCAGATCCTGAATGAAAATTCAAGACTGAGTTATGCTGAGATCGGAAGAAAGATTTCTTTATCACAATCAGCTACTAAAGAACGCGTATTGAATCTGGTTGAAAATGGGGTGATCAAACATTTTAGTGTGGATATAGATTTTTCGAAACTGGGTTATGGGTTAAAAGTGATCATGAGTTTAAAATTTAAGAATGATGAGTTTAAAACCTTCATCAATAATCTCTCAAAATTCCCTGAAATTCTTAGCTGTAAACGCATTACCGGAGAATACTGCCTGGTTGCAGAATGCATTTTATCTGACAGCTCACATCTTGAAAACCTGATTGATCGCCTGATTCCTTATGGGGTACCCACAACATCCGTTCAGCTTTCAGAGGTGAAAGTTGACCATTTGTTTAATCGTATGATTTAATTGTCACAATGTCTTAAGGTTGAAAAGCGCAGTAAAAATGATATGATTATGTTTCCCAAAAAAATAAAATTGTAATATCTTTTTTCAATAAAACTTTTCAACATACATTTTGTTTATATAAGTTTACTTAAGTTTGCACTAGTTTTCCAAAAATTCACACCATGTCCGGAAACATTCTCATCATCGATGATGAACTCAAACTCCTGAAACTTTTAGGGATGATCCTTTCTCAGGAAAATTTCAATGTAAAAGAAGCTTCTACAGCCCGTTCTGCAATCATTATGCTTGAACAATATGATTTTGATGTTGTATTAAGCGACGTCCGCCTTCCGGATGCCTTTGGAATTGACCTGATAAAATCCATCAAAACCAAATATCCCCATCTTGAAATCATTCTGATGACTGCTTTTGGAAATATAACGGATGCAGTTCAGGCGATGAAAAACGGAGCTTATGATTACCTCGTCAAAGGGGATGATAACGAGAAAATCATTCCTTTGGTGTATAAAGCATTGGAAAAGGTGAAAGATAACAGGTCTAAAATTGTTCAGAAAAATACTTCTCAAAAAGGCTTTAATCAGATCATAGGAAATTCTGCGGCTATCCTTCAGGCTAAAAAACTGGCTGAGAAAGTGGCATTAACTGACGCTACGGTGCTTTTAACCGGAGAAACCGGAACCGGAAAGGAAGTTTTTGCCAATGCTATTCATGAAGGAAGTGATCGAAAGAAGAATAATTTTGTAGCGATCAACTGCTCTGCATTCAGCAAAGAGATTTTGGAGAGTGAACTTTTCGGACATAAGCAAGGTGCTTTTACTGGAGCAACAAAAGATAAAAAAGGATTGGTGGAAGAAGCCAACGGCGGAACATTATTTTTGGATGAAATTGGAGAAATGCCGATCGAACTCCAGGCAAAGCTGCTTCGGGTACTGGAAACCAAAGAATTCATCAAAATGGGGGAAACCAAAGTGTCCAGATCAGACTTCCGATTAATTGCCGCTACCAACAGAAATTTGGAGGATGAAATCAGGCAGGGAACCTTCAGAGAAGATTTGTATTTCAGATTGAATGTATTTGAAATCAGTCTGCCCCCGCTTCGGGAACGTAAAGAAGATTTAAAAACGCTGGCAAAGAATTTTATTGAGGTTTTTTCCGAAAAGCTTCATTTAGCGAATGTTCAAGTCCATCCGGAATATTATAAAACATTGGAAAATAATGACTGGAAGGGAAACATCCGTGAACTAAGAAATACGATTGAAAGAAGCCTGATTCTGATGAATGACAATATTTTAGACTCGGAAAGCCTTCCACATTATGCTGATAAAAACACTCCTGAAAACGATTCCCTGAGTATCAAATCTTTAGAAAAGGACCATATTCAGAAAGTGCTGCAATACACGAAAGGAAATAAAGCGGAAGCAGCCAGATTACTGGAAATCGGGATTGCAACGTTGTACCGTAAGCTGGAAGAATATGGATTGAGATAATAGTTATGAATTTTGAGTTAGAAGTTATGAGTCTATAGAGATAAATTTAAATGAATATTATCATTTTAATAACGAGCCTATCATTTTGATAGGCTTTTTCATTTTCAGACATTAAACAAAACAAACATAATATACTCATTTAAAAATACTTACAATAAAAAAAATCAAATTGGAATTTCTTTTGGCATATAGAGTACAGATAAATATTAAAAAATGACGACTGTAAAAAAACCTCGGCGAACCGGCATGTCTGGTTTTAGATTTTTAATGGCTTTGTATGCCGTACTTATTGTGTTAACCCTAATTGTAAAACTGTCATGATGTTAGCTCTTTTGATACTTCTGTGTATCGTTATGTTTTGGCTGTTATATAAATCTGTAGAATTTTTTGATAAAATATAGAATGCTATGTGGAGTTTACTTGTACTTTCAATATTGGCCTTTGTGTACATCTGTTATGTTTTAATGAAACCTGAAAAATTTTAAATCATCATGAATACAGAAATTGCAGGCATCATTGCGATGTTCTTGATCACATTGGTTATCGGTATATTTTTAGGTAAATATATAGCTAATGTGTATGGCTATAAAAAAACGTTTTTAGATCCGGTTTTTGCACCGATAGAAAAATTGATTTATACAATTTCAGGCATCAACGCCCAGAAGCAGATGACCTGGAAACAAAATATGTATGCTATGTTAACCATCAATCTCGTGTGGTTGATCATAGGTTTTTTCATTTTACTAAATCAGTCATGGCTTCCTCTCAATCCGGATGGAAATCCTGATATGTCTCCTGATCTTGCTTTTAATACGGCTATATCTTTCCTGGTCAACTGTAATTTACAACATTATTCGGGAGAAACGGGGGTAAGCTATTTAAGCCAGCTCTATCTGATGTTCCTTCAGTTTGTAACGGCTGCAACAGGAATGGCTGCAATGGCAGTGCTTTTCAAGGCATTTAAAGATAAAACGACAACAGAATTAGGCAGCTTTTATGACTTTTTCACCAAATCCATTATCAGGGTACTTGTTCCGATAAGTATTGTTGTGGCATTTATCCTTTCTGCGAACGGAAGTCCGATGACTTTCGAAGGAAAAGATCACATTACTACTCTGGAAGGCCAGAAAGTGGATGTTTCCAGAGGTCCGGCTGCTGCTTTTATTGCCATTAAACATTTAGGAACCAACGGTGGAGGTTTCTTCGGAGTTAATTCAGCACATCCGTTGGAAAACCCGAATTATCTCACCAATATCACTGAAATGGTCACCCAAATGATCATTCCGTTTGCCTTAGTTTTTGCTTTAGGGTTCTATTTAAACAAAAGAAAGCTTTCGTGGACAATTTTCACTGTGATGACCATTGGTTTTCTGGCTCTCACCATTCCTAATATCATTAATGAAACCAACGGAAATCCATTAATTACTCAAATGGATACAGACAGTCATCTGGGAGCTATGGAAGGTAAGGAAATCCGTTTCGGAAGTGCTGCTTCAGCCTATTGGAGCATTGCCACAACCGTCATTTCAACCGGCTCTGTAAATGCTATGCACGACAGCACGATGCCACTTTCAGGAATGAACCAGCTTCTTGCGATGATGATAAACTGCTTCTACGGAGGTTGCGGGGTGGGAATCCTGAATTATTTCATTTTCATCATTCTTGCCGTATTTATCAGCGGTTTAATGGTAGGAAGAACTCCTGAATTTTTAGGAAAAAAGATTGAAGCCAAAGAAATGAAGATTGCGATGATCGTCGCTTTATTTCACCCCTTCTTAATTTTGGTAGGGACAGCATTAACGGCTTACTTCCCGGAATTTGGAGCAAAAACAGTAAATAATCCGGGCTTTCACGGATTCAGCGAAATGCTGTATGAATTCACCTCTTCTTCCGCAAACAACGGCTCAGGGTTTGAAGGGTTGGGCGATAATACACCATGGTGGAATATTTCAACCGGAATTGTACTGCTTTTATCGAGATTTATCCCGATTATCGGCCCCATTGCCATTGCCGGACTATTGGCACAGAAGAAATACATCCCTGAAAGCGCGGGAACATTGAAAACGGATACCGCTACCTTTGGATTCATGACTTTAGCCGTGATCTTACTTATTGCCGCATTGTCCTTCTTCCCTGCTCTTACTTTAGGTCCAATTGCAGAACAGCTTCAGTATTTTTCACATTAAAAGATTTAAAAATTCAAATATTAAAAGATTAAGCCATTAAGGAAATTAAGAAGTGATGAAATGTAAGAATATCATTTAAACTTACAACTTAATTCCTTCTTAATGGTTTGAAAATCAAAATTTAACCATTCAAAGCAATGAAAAATCAATCACAGACATTGTTTCAAAAAGATTTGGTGAACGAGGCCATTCAACAGTCTTTCGTCAAGCTGAATCCGAAAATCATGTTTAAAAACCCTGTCATGTTCCTGGTGGAAATCGGGACGGTGGTTATGCTCATCGTAAGTGTATTCAGCTTAACGGGAAATCAAACACAAGGCAGTTTTTCTTATAACTTTTTAGTTTTCATTATTTTATTTTTCACCGTTCTTTTTGCCAATTTTGCAGAAGCCATCGCAGAAGCAAGAGGAAAAGCACAGGCAGATACTTTACGAAAAACCCGTGAAGAAACTCCGGCAAAGCTGGTTATCGAAGACAGACCCGGTTTTCAGATAGAAACCATTCTGAAAAAGTCTGCCGAAATGAAACTGGGAGATATTTTCTTTTGTGAAGCAGGAGACCAGATTCCGATGGACGGGGAAATCATTGAAGGTCTTGCAACAATTGATGAATCAGCGATCACCGGAGAAAGTGCACCCGTAATCCGTGAAGCCGGAGGTGATAAAAGCTCTGTAACCGGAGGTACCAAAGTACTTTCGGACAGAATTAAAGTGAAAGTCACCACAAAACCGGGCGAATCTTTCCTGGATAAAATGATTGCTCTTGTAGAAGGAGCTTCAAGACAGAAAACGCCTAACGAAATTGCATTAACCATACTTTTAGCGGGATTCACTCTCACATTTATTATCGTGACGGTGACTCTTAAGCCTTTTGCAGATTATGCGCAGACTCCCATTACCATTGCGGCTTTTATTTCACTTTTCGTTTGTTTGATTCCGACAACAATTGGAGGTCTGCTTTCTGCAATCGGGATTGCCGGAATGGACAGAGCTTTAAGAGCCAATGTCATCACAAAAAGTGGTAAAGCGGTAGAAACAGCCGGAGATATTGACGTTCTGCTGCTGGATAAAACAGGAACCATTACCATTGGAAACCGTAAAGCCACTCAATTTCATCCTGCAAATAATATCCAGCTTGATGAGTTCATCAAAGCCTCTGCATTAAGCTCGGTTGCTGATGAAACACCGGAAGGAAAATCGATTATTGAATTAAGCCAGTTAAATACAGAAGATTTAATCGTTTCCAACCCCACATATATTGATTTTACCGCCGAAACCAGAACTTCCGGAATTGATTTTGAAAATACAAGGATCCGAAAAGGAGCTTATGACACCATTAAAAAAATCACTGAAAAAGCGGGAAATATTTTCCCTCAGGAAACTCAGGACGCTGTAACCAAAATTTCTGAAAACGGGGGAACTCCTTTGGTGGTTTCCGTGAATGAAAAAGTATGGGGTGTTATTGAGCTCCAAGACATCATCAAAACAGGAATTCAGGAGCGTTTCCAGAGATTAAGAAAAATGGGTGTGAAAACGGTGATGGTAACGGGAGACAATCCTTTAACCGCAAAATTCATCGCGGAAAAAGCGGGGGTTGATGATTTCATTGCAGAAGCCAAGCCGGAAGATAAGATGAATTACATCAAAAAAGAACAACAGGAAGGCAAACTGGTTGCCATGATGGGAGACGGAACCAATGATGCTCCTGCCCTTGCCCAAGCCGATGTAGGTGTTGCCATGAACAGCGGAACACAGGCTGCCAAAGAAGCAGGAAATATGGTGGATTTAGATAATGATCCTACCAAATTGATCGAAATTGTTGAAATCGGGAAGCAGTTGCTGATGACACGGGGAACATTAACTACTTTCAGTATTGCGAATGATGTTGCCAAATATTTTGCGATCATTCCGGCCCTGTTCATCACTTTTATTCCGGCACTTCAGAAGCTGAATATCATGAATCTTCACAGCCCTGAATCTGCCATTTTATCGGCAATTATCTTCAATGCGATCATCATTCCGATTCTGATACCTTTAGCTTTGAAAGGAGTCGCCTATAAACCGATCGGGGCAAGTGCTTTATTGAGAAGAAACCTTTTGATCTACGGCTTGGGAGGAATTATCGCACCATTCATCGGAATAAAAATTATTGATCTGTTTATCAGTTTATTCTTTTAAATTTAAGAAAATGAAAAATTATATTGTATCAGCATTCAGACTGACTTTTGTGATGCTGGTTATTACAGGTATTTATTTAGCTGTTGTGTACGCAGGTTCAAAAGTATTGCCTACGCAGGGAAATGCAGAAACCATTAATTATAAAGGACAGAAATTCTATACCAATATCGGACAGGATTTTAAGTCTCCAAAATACTTTCACGGGCGTCCTTCTGCAGTGGATTATAATGCGGCAGGAAGTGCGGGAAGCAACAAAGGGCCAAGCAATGAAGAATACCTGCAAACCGTACAGAAAAGAATTGATACGTTGAAAATGCAGAATCCGGGTATGGAAAATGTAAAAATCCCTGTCGAACTGGTTACAGCAAGCGGAAGTGGTTTAGATCCTGATATTTCGGAAGAAGGAGCGTTATATCAGGTAAAAAGAATTGCAAAAGAGAGAAATCTCACGAAAAAAGCTGTTGAAAATTTAGTTAAAAATCACACAGAAGCTCCATTTTTACACCTTTTTGGTCCTTCAAAAGTGAATGTTTTACGACTTAACATCGCCTTGGATCAATTACAATAATGAACAAAAAAATTAAACCACAAAAGACACAAAAGTTTTTATTCTAGCATTTTAGAAAATCAAAGTGATTTTTTTAAACTTAAGCGTCTTTACAAAGAATATTTGAAGGAACTTTAAATAACTTAGTATCGGAAAAGCGTTTGTGACTTTTGTGGTAAAAAATACCGTAAACTTTATAAAAATTATGAAAAGATATATCATTCCAACTCTATTAATGGGCATTTTTCTCTCGAAAGCACAAACTTCAGATTCATTGAAAGCCCATCATCTGGTTACATTTTCTGCATATGCTGAATTATTTTACACATATGATTTCAATGAGCCGTCCAATCATATTCGTCAAAACTTTCTTTATTCCTATAACAGGCACAATGAAGTTAATTTGAACCTCGGATTTGTAAAAGCGGCCTATCAGAGTGAAAAATTACGGGCCAACATCGCTTTGATGGCAGGAACGTATGCACAGGACAATTTAATTGCTGAACAGGACGCACTGCGATATGTAAACGAAGCTAACGTAGGAGTGAAAATTTCAAAAAACAAAAACCTTTGGATTGATGCAGGGATTTTCCCTTCCCATATTGGCTGGGAAAGTGCCATAGGAAAAGATAATGTGAATCTGACGAGGAGCTTTGCCGCTGAAAATTCACCTTATTTTGAGACGGGAGCCAAAGTTTCCTATACTTCTGACAACGGAAAATGGTTTATAAGCGGAATGGCTTTAAACGGATGGCAGAGAATTGCTAAAGCAGCGGGTAACCAAAGTATTTCTTTCGGGCATCAGGTAACTTATAAACCGAATGATAAAATAACATTGAACAGCAGCTCATTCATCGGGAATGACAAACCTAAAGACGAAAAAAGAATGCGGTATTTCCATGATCTGTATGCCAATTTCCAATTGACAGATCAGTTTTCGACATTGTTTGGTTTTGATATCGGAGCAGAACAGAAATCTAAAGGAAGTGAGAGTTACAATATCTGGTATAGCCCGAATGTCTTAATGAAATATCAGTTCAATGAGAAATGGGCTCTCGCCGGAAGAGCGGAATATTATAATGATAAAAACGGAGTCATCATCAGTACGGGAACACCGAACGGATTCCAGACTTTCGGGTATTCTTTGAATGTGGATTACGCCATTCTTAAAAATGTGGTTTTCCGCACGGAAGCGAGAGGATTTACCTCCAAAGATGCCATTTTTGTGAAAAATGATGAATATCAAAAAGGGAATTTCTTTCTTACAACGAGCCTTGCAGCCTGGTTTTAATTAAGAGGGAAGATGGGAGTTGGAGGTTGGAAATAAAGCAGTGTGCTGTTAACATCCAGCCTCATTCTTCAGGTTTCCAGCCATATGATGTCTCATAAATTCAAATTAAAAAAGATTAAATCAATGTCTTCAGCCAAAGATTTTTTAGAGCTTATTCAAAAATCCCGAAAGGGAAAATTTAAGATTTATATCGGGATGAGTGCAGGTGTCGGGAAAACGTTCCGTATGCTTCAGGAAGCTCATTCTCTGATCAGGAATGGCATTGACGTAAAAATCGGTTATATAGAAACCCACGGAAGAGAGGAAACTGAAGCTTTGGTAGAAGGAATTCCTGAAATTCCGAGAAAATCTGTTTTCTATAAAGGAAAAAGCCTTGAGGAAATGGATGTACAATCCATTATCAATGAACATCCGGAAGTGGTTTTGGTGGATGAACTGGCGCATACGAACGTAGAAGGCTCTAAAAATAAGAAAAGGTGGCAGGATGTCCTTGAGATCCTCAACAGCGGCATCAATGTGATCAGTGCCATGAATATTCAGCATATTGAAAGCCTGAATGAGGAAGTAAAAACCATCACAGGCGTTGAAGTGTCTGAACGTGTTCCTGATAAAATCCTGGCTCTTGCGGATGAAGTGGTGAATATAGATTTAACTGCGGATGAGCTTTTAACCCGTTTAAAAGAAGGGAAAATCTATAAAAAAGAGAAAATACAGACTGCTTTAACGAATTTTTTCCAGAGCGGGCATATTTTACAGCTTCGGGAACTGGCTTTGAAAGAAGTGGCTACTCATGTGGAGAGAAAAGTAGAAACTGAAATCAAAACAGAGAATTTCAAGCCTATAAAATTTCTTGCCTGCATCAGCAGCAATGAGGTCATTTCTAAAAATATCATCCGGAAAACAGCCCGTTTAGCCAGTTATTATAACAGCCCATGGACTGTTCTCTATGTTCAGAAACCTTCCGAAAGCTTTGAAAAAATAGCGCTCAACAAGCAGCGGTTTTTGATTAATAACTTTAACTTAGCACAGGAATTGGGTGCTAAAGTAATCCGGGTAAAAGAAGACAGTGTTCAGAAAGGAATCCTGGATTATGTACTTCAGCACAATATCACCACCGTTTGTATAGGAAAGCCTCATGCGAAGTTCTGGCAAAGGATTTCCGGGTACAGCTGGATCTATACTCTGATGAACAGGCTGAATGAAAAGCAGATCGATATTATTATTTTATCTTAAAAGTGATGAAACTTAAAACGAAACTCACCTTAGGTGTTGGTCTTTTATTTTTACTGATTGTCTTGCTTTCAGTGATCGCATCGGTGTACATCAATAAACTTAAATCCGACACGGAAAAAATCCTTACCGCCAATTACAACAGTATTGAATTTTCTAAAAATATGCTATTGGCTCTGGACAAAATAAGTACAGACAGTGCTGTAGCGGTTAAAGATTTTCAGAAATACAATGCCTTACAGGAAAAAAACCTGACGGAATTCGGAGAAAAGGAAGCTACCCAGAATCTGAGCCTCCATTTTAATGATTACCTGAAACAACCCAACTCCGAAAAGGAAAAACTGATCCGCGAAGATCTGATGAAGATTATGTCTCTGAACATGAAAGGCATTGAAAGAAAAAGTGATATTGCCATCATTACGGCCGAAAATGCTACTTTTTGGATTGTCAGCATAGGTACTGTGTGTTTTTTAATTGCTTTTGTCCTTCTTTTCAATTTACCTCAAACGATTGCAGAGCCTATCAATCAGCTTACTTTCAGTATCAAACAGATTGCGAATAAAAATTATAATGAAAGGGTACATTTTAAAGGAAGTGAAGAGTTCAATGATCTTGCGAACTCCTTTAACGTAATGGCGGAAAAACTTCAGGAATATGAAAGCAGTACTCTTTCGAAGCAGCTGATGGATAAAAAACGTATTGAAACTCTTGTTAATAATATGCATGATGCCGTGATCGGGCTGGATGAGAATCATTATATCTACATGATCAATGACGAGGCTTTAAAGATTACCAACCTACGCAAAGAAGAGATTATTGGAAAAACCGTTCATGAAGTCGCCGTCAACAATGATCTGATCAGGGAACTCCTTAAAAATATCGATCATCCTGTAAAAGAGCCTATCAAAATTATGACTGATAATAAGGAAAATTATTTTGAGCAGGATATTATCCCCATCAATATTGTGAAAACAGGGGAAAAGGAGAAAAAATATATCGGAAAAGTGATTCTTTTAAGAAATATTACACCTTTTAAAGAACTGGATTTCGCCAAAACCAATTTTATTGCCACGATTTCCCATGAACTGAAAACACCAATTTCTGCTATAAAAATGGGTGTTCAGCTTTTGAACAATCAGAAATTCGGGGAATTGAACGAACAGCAACAGGAACTTTTGAAAAGTATCAATGAAGACGGGCAAAGATTATTAGATATTACAGGAGAACTTTTGAATTTATCCCAAGTTGAAAGCGGCAATATCCGTTTGAGTATTGAAAAATGCTCACCAAAAGAAATCGTTCAAGCTTCCATCAAAAATGTTGAAAAACTGGCTGAGCAAAAGCATATTTCCATCAGCCCGGAATTCCTTTTGAATGATCAGGATTTTGTTTCTGCAGATTTTGATAAAACGGTTTGGGTGATGAATAATTTTCTGAGCAATGCCATTAAGCATTCTTTCCAGGATGAAACTATTAAAGTTTTGGTGGAAAAATCTGATTCAATGATCACTTTCAGTGTGACGGATACCGGAAACGGAATTGATGAAAAGTACCACCGTCAGATCTTTGACCGCTATTTTCAGGTTCCGGGAGAACAGCAGAACGGAACAGGTTTGGGCTTAGCCATTTCCAAGAATTTTATTGAGAAACAGCATGGGGAAATTGGAGTGAACAGTTCGTTGAATCAGGGAAGTACTTTTTATTTTAAGCTCCCAGCTATTAAATAATCCAAAATTTGATATTTTTGAATTATTATTAAATCAATCATGAAAATAAACGGCTTTCTCATCTTCTTATTAAGTATTATTTCTAATTTTTGTTTTGCCCAGAATGAAATTGAATTCCGTGAAGCATTTACCTTAAAATTACCTGTAGACAGTACTCAATTTTATCAACAAGAGGTAAATAAATCAAAATATTTTGTGAAAGATAATATTTTGCAAATCTATCCAGGTGAACATCTCTTCCTTGAAGCAGAAGTAAAAGGTAATGATATCCAATCCATGAAAGTGGTCAAGGAAAATAAAAATCCTGCAAAAACAATTGAAATAGAATTCTCCCAAAATGTATCCGGAAGAAAGAGCGAAGGAATGATACTGAAAGTAAGTAATCCTTTCAACAAAAAATTAAATTATAATACTATGATGTACATTGTTGGAAGAAATGAGTGGATCAAAACCAGCATTATTCCTATTCAACCTAAATTAAAAAATTTCGAAATGTGGAATGATGTTATTATCAGTCTTGTTTTGAATCATTGGAGACTTGAAGAATAGGCCCTGAATTTATTATCTGCTATTTTTTTCGATTTAATTTCACAGAATTATTAAAAAGTTCTTGTTTAATTTCAAAATTTATTATTACTTTGTAATTCAAAGTTCTTTTAAAAACGAATTAAAATTTAAAAACACATGATCATGGCACATTCTACTCAAACTATCAACACAGGGTCTTTAGTAAAAAAAGTACTTTTGGGTGCAATAGTCGCATTGTTTATCATTCTGTTTTTCGTCCTTTCGGTAGACCAGCCAAAACCGGAATGGGGAAAATTCTGGATGATCAGACCTTTAATTATTACTCCTCTTGCAGGAGCATTCGGAGGTTTTCTTTTATTTTCTCCTGCATTTTTGAATATTCAGACTCCCTGGAAAAAAATTGTTGTAACCATTATCAGCTTCTTTGCTTTCATCGTTACGCTTTGGATGGGAATTGTTTTGGGATTGGATGGAACTCTTTGGGACTAAGCTAAATTATTTTATATTGTACACTTCGGGCTGAAATTTCATTTCAGCCCGAAGCTTTTGTAACAGATCATCATTTATATTGACACATTAAGTAAATCACTAAAACTCACTACAAATGTCTGCTACCTTTTTTTCCAACCAGGATGATTTCAGGAAATGGCTTGAAGAAAACCATCAGATAGAAAAAGAACTTCTGGTAGGTTTTTATAAGGTAGGAAGTGGAAAACCTTCCATGAGCTGGTCTGAATCTGTAGATCAGGCGCTTTGCTTTGGCTGGATCGACGGGGTAAGAAAATCTATTGATGAAGAAAGCTACTCCATCCGTTTCACACCCCGAAAACCAACAAGCATTTGGAGCGCCATCAATATTAAAAAGGTGGAAGAACTCACCAAAGCAGGATTGATGACACCTGCAGGACAAAAAGCTTTTGAATTGAGAAAGGAAGAAAAATCGAGGGTATATTCCCATGAAAAAGAGGCTATTGAATTTAATTCTGTATATGAAAAACAGTTTAAAGCCCATAAAAAAGCCTGGGAATTTTTCACCAATCAGGCTCCTTCCTATAAAAAAGTAATTACCCATTGGATCATGAATGCCAAACAGGAAAAAACCAGACTTTCAAGACTTGAAAAAGTGATCAAGGAAAGTGAATTGCAAAAACGTTTACTATAAAACAATACCTATGAAAACAAAAGTATTTATCATTCTATTTTCTTTATTCTCCTTATTTTCTTATTGCCAGACAAAAGATAATGCTTCTGTTGCAGGGATCAAAAAGACACTGGCGTCATTTGCAAGAAGCTTGCAAACAAAAAACATAAACAATACCGTTGACCTCATTCATCCTAAGTATTTTACGATTACTCCAAAGGATAAGATGTTGAGTATGCTCACTTTCACTTATGATAATCCCTATATGAAAACAGATGTTCAAAGATTTGTTATTCACAGTGTTGAAAAACCGGAAAAGATTGGCAATGAATATTTTTCTGTTACGGATTATTCGTTCAAAATGAATCTGAAAATTGACTGGTCTCAACTTCCGGTAGCTGAAGAGATGAAAAAACAGATCAGACAGTCTATTACCAAACAGTTTGGTAATGGAAATGTGCAGCATGTTCAAAAGGGAGATTATTATATCATCAATACCAAAATGAAAGCCTGTGCCATTTCAGGAGATAATAAGAATTGGAAACTTATCATTCTTGAAAAAAACCAGAAACCTCAGCTGATGAAAATATTGCCGAAGAAGGTTGTGGATAAAATTTAGACTTAGAGAATATTAACAAAGATTTTGTTTACATAGATTATTTAAATATACTAATACGGATTCCCGTAATATTATTTGAAAAACAATATATAAATTGGAATACATTAAATATATCTAAAAAATAACAAATGCCTAGACGATCAAATAAAATTGAAAATCAGAATGATAAATCTAATAAGGAAGAGAACCTAGAACAAGCCGAAAATTTTATTGAATCTTATTCTCGTATTTCTGTTCCTGTTTATTCAGATGAAAAATTCCTTAAAACAAATGAATATTTAAAAAAATATATTGAAAAAGATTATCATGATGTTTTCAAAAGGTTTAGAGATTTATTAGGCCATAATTTTACAAAAGCCGATAGAAATGAAATAATTAAGGAAATAAAGCAAAATTACAAAAAAGATAAACTTGTTTTAGTATTAGGTGCTGGAGTATCAATGTCTTATGGACTACCAGGTTGGGATATATTACTTCAGAAATTAATGGTAACTACTTTAGAAAAAGAAAAAAATGCTTCTAGTATTTTATCAAAACTTTTTGCCAAAATTTTTAATCCAAGTCCATTAATTGCAGGACGATATTTACAGAAATATTTTGAAAGTAATAATCTATCGTTTGAGGAAGAAGTAAGAAAAATTCTATATCAAGAAATAATAAGAAATACATCATCTCCATTAATGGATGAGATTGTAAGATATTGCATTGCACCAGGTAAAAGTCCAAACTTAAACTGTATTATTACATATAATTTTGACGATATTCTTGAATATAGTATTCAAAAGAGTAGCCTAGATTTACCATATAAAATTATTTATGGTAATGGTATTGATGTTGATACTGGAGAATTACCAATCTATCATGTTCACGGCTATCTTCCTGAAAATGGAAAATTATCAGAAGCTAATCAAATTACATTTGGAGAAAGCGTTTATCATAAACAATATACTGATATTTATAGTTGGAACAATATTGTTCAGATAAATAAATTTAGAGAAAATAATTGCTTATTTATTGGTACGTCTCTTACTGATCCTAATACTAGAAGACTTTTAGATATTTCAAATCAACAAAGGACATCTAAAAAAGGTTTCCATTATATATTTAAAATTAAATATAAGCCAGAAGATGTAAAAAAAGCCCTAAATTTACTTTTAAATCAGAATCAAGAATTAATGAATGAAAAATCAATATCTAATTTACATTTAGATGAAACTGTTTTAACTTTAATTGATACAATTGAATCTTTTGAAGAAAATGATTTAAAATCTTTTGGAATTAAAACGATATGGATTGATTCATATTCTGAAATTCCTGAAATAATGCAAACAATCCGAAAAAATTAAATATATAAATAAAAAAACTTCCGGTTTCAACGGAAGTTTTTTTATTTATATATACTATACTTCTAATTCTAATGCGCTTCCAGCCAGTTATTCCCCACTCCCACTTCAACCAACAACGGAACCTGTGTTTCCACAGCGCTTTCCATTTGGGTTTTAATTAATTGGGAAGCAGCTTCCACCTCATCAACAGGTGCTTCGAAAACCAATTCGTCATGTACCTGAAGAAGCATTTTGGTTTGCAGGTTTTGAGATTGCAATTCATGATCGATTTTGATCATGGCAATTTTGATAATATCTGCCGCACTCCCCTGAATCGGAGCATTCACTGCATTTCTTTCGGCGTGTCCTTTTACTACGAAATTCCCGGAATTGATATCTTTTAAGTGGCGTTTTCTTCCTAAAAGGGTTTCTACATAACCTAATTCACGGGCTTTGTTTACCTGTTCCGCCATGTATTCCTTTAATTTGGGATAAGTAGCAAAATAGGCGTCGATCATTTGTTTGGCTTCCGTTCTGGAAAGCCCGGTCTGTTCCGCCAATCCGAAGGCTCCCTGACCATAAATAATCCCGAAGTTTACGGTTTTTGCCTGGCTTCTCTGGGTTTTAGATACCTCATCCAATGGAATTTTAAATAATTTCGCAGCAGTAGAAGCGTGAATATCTTCTCCATCCTGGAAGGCTTTGATCATATTTTCCTCGCCGGAAATTTCAGCAATCAGACGAAGCTCGATCTGTGAATAATCGGCAGAAATGATCTTCTTCCCTTCTCCGGAAACAAAAGCTCCACGGATTTGCTGTCCTCTCAGCGTTCTGATCGGGATATTCTGTAAATTCGGGTTTACACTTGCCAAACGTCCTGTTGCAGCCGTAGTTTGTGAGAAGTTGGTATGAACTCGGTTATCATCTTTATCAATCTGTGATGGCAATGCATCCACATAGGTTGATTTCAGTTTCTGATAGGTTCTGTATTCAAGGATATGCTGGATGATTTCATGTTTTGAAGCCAGCTTCTGCAGTACATCTTCCGAAGTGGCATATTGCCCTGTTTTGGTCTTCTTAGCTTTTGGATCAAGCTGTAGTTTTTCAAATAAAACCTCTCCAAGCTGTCTTGGTGAATTCATATTGAATTCTTCTCCTGAAAGTTCAAAGATTTTGGATTCTAATTGTTTTAAATCACTTTCCAAATCTAAACTTTCCTGAGACAGCCATTTTTCATCAAGAGAAATTCCTGCTAATTCCATTTTCGCCAGAACTTCCATCAATGGCATTTCTATTTTAAAGAATAAATCTTCTAGTCCTTCTTTTTTAAGTTGCGGTGCAAACAATTCGTACAGTTGGAAGGTTACGTCTGCATCTTCCGCAGCATAATCGGTCTGAGTTCTTAAATCCGCATCTCTGAAATTGCCTTGATTTTTTCCTTTTTTTCCAATAATAGTTTCTATGGAGACCGGCTTATAATTCAGATACATTTCTGAAAGGTAATCCATGCCGTGTCTTCCATCCGGATTCAAAAGGTAATGGGCGATCATCGTATCAAACATTGCTCCCTTCACCGTTATTCCATATTGCTTCAGGATTTTATAGTCAAATTTAAGGTTATGGGCAATTTTCAGAATATCTTCCTTTTCAAAGAACGGCCTGAAAATTTCCAAGGTCTGTAATACTTCTCCCTGATCTTCCGACAGAGGAATGTAATAGGCCAGTCCTTTTTTGTAGGAAAAGCTCATTCCTACCAATTCAGCTTCCATTTCGTTAAGGGAAGTGGTTTCCGTATCGAAGCATACTACTCTTTGCTGTAAAAGATTATCAACTAAAATCTTTTGTGCTTTAGGGTTATTGACAAACTGATACAGATGATCATTTTCAGCAATGGTAGCTTTTGTGGAGGTGGCCTGATCCAATTCTTCAAAATTGGCGAAGAGATCGAGCTGGGTTACTTGGCTTTTCACCTGGGTACCAACAGGAGTCTGGGTGACTTCAACCTGACTTACAACAACAGTTTCAGACGGAGCAAATGCACGGTAAAGGTTTTCATATAACCTTCTGAATTCTATTTCTTCAAAAACTTCTTTTACTTTTTCGAAATCAGGGGTTTCAAGGTCATACTGTTCCTGGTGGAATTCTATGGGAGCATCACAGATAATGGTGGCTAACTTTTTTGATAAAATTCCCCGTTCCGCAGAGGCTTCCACTTTTTCCTTAAGCTTTCCTTTCAATTGATCTGTATTCGCCAAAAGGTTTTCTATGCTGCCAAATTCTTTAAGGAATTTCATGGCCGTTTTTTCGCCTACTCCATCCAATCCCGGAATGTTATCTACCGCATCTCCCATCATAGCAAGGAAATCTATGACCTGTTTCGGGTCATCGATTTCGTATTTAGCTTTTACTTCTTCTACACCCAGAATTTCTATGTCCCCGCCTTTTAAACCTGGTTTATAGATTTTGATTTTATCGGTTACCAATTGCGCAAAATCTTTGTCCGGAGTCACCATGAAAGTCGTGTAGCCTTCTTTTTCCGCTTTGCAGGCAATCGTTCCGATCACGTCATCCGCTTCATATCCTTCCACACCCAGAATCGGGATGTGCATGGCTTCAAGTATTCTGTGAATATATGGGATTGCAATTTGTATGGCTTCGGGGGTTTCGCTTCTGTTGGCTTTATAGTCTGAAAAATCTTCAGTTCTTACGCTTGCTTGTCCTACATCAAAAACCACAGCTAAATGGGTTGGCCTTTCTCTTCTGATCAATTCGATCAAGGAGTTGGTAAAACCAAAAATAGCTGAAGTGTCTAATCCTTTGCTGGTTAATCTCGGATTCCTGATCAATGCGTAATATCCTCTGAAAATCATCGCATAAGCATCGATGAGAAACAGCCTTTTATCTTGTGTTGCGTCCATATTTTCTGATAATGAACAAATATAAGAAAATAGGAAATTTTGGCTCTATATTTTAGAAAGAGAATTTCCTATTTAATAAAAAGGCTTCCTGAGCGGAAGCTTATTATATATTTACCTGAACTTCCCAATGAAGACAACGAATAAATAAATCCCCAACGAAAGAAGGGGATTTATTTATTCTTAATCTAAAAGATTAATTTCTTTTACTTTAATTGATTCTTGCTTCTCAATTTTAATTTCCTTTCCATCAGGTCCTGTTGCCTTATATTTGGATTCGTAATTATTTGCATTAGGATCTTGGACAAATTCTTTCCTTTTTTTCAAGAATTGAGATTTCTTTACATCATATACAGAGGCATATTTAAGAGGTTCAATTAATTCATTTACTTTTGTAATTTCAACAGCGTTAATCTTTATTGTTTTTTCCTCGTTATAAACTTCTAAAATCAATCCATTCAATCCTTTAAATCTAAATGGCCCTTCAGGTATAGGTATTGATGGAGCATACCATGCATAATAAACCTTTCCTGTATCAGATGTAGTTTTAGCTAGATTACATGAATACGTGAGTATAGTTTTTTGTTTATCTTTTATAAGTTCCCATTTTAATAGAGGCTCTTCATATCTATATAAATCTTTCCTACCTATCGGAAGCGTAACAGTTAATTTATCCCCATCTTTATAGGCGCTACTCTTAGATTTCGGATAGCTACTTATGGGTAGTTGACCATAATTTCCTCTATTATTACGTAGATAATTATAAAAAGCCTTTGCGGTTTCATCTGCATAAATAGATTTATCAGTATTACATAGTAATGAATAACTGAACAAAGACGCTTCATTTTCATTTCTCAATAAAGTAGAATCAGATACCATAATCATGTAGTAACGTACTTTCAGATCAGATATATCATTCTGTTTTTGAGAAAACAACATCGTGTATAAAATAACAGAGATAAGAGTTAAAATTTTTTTCATTGAGCTAATTTACATATTATTTAAAAATTCCATTAGTAAAAAAACTAATGGAATTAAATCGTTGATAATCATCAAATTTTTAACCTCTTTCTTTTATTTCAGAAGTGTTCATTTCGATAAATGTAAAATTAGTAACTGGCTTTTCTCCATGAAGTTTGCAAATTTGGTTATTCATAGCAACCACTTCATCCATATAATCCTCATATTGTTCATCGGTCATGTTTTGTATTCCAATATCAGAAGTCATATTAAAAGTCCAGCCACAAGTTGATTGGTAAAGATAATGCCATTGTAATTCTCCGAAAGCTTTTGAGCTTTTTTCGATTTTTATAACACTAACTTTTGAAACATGAATAGAATTTAGTTTAACTTCTAAATTTTTAGCACTCAAAAGACCAGCAACTCCAATAGTTGCAACTAATAATAATTTTTTCATTTGTAATTTTTTAATATGTTAATATTAATTGTGAGTTACAACATTACAAATAATATTATGGTCTCTCCTTACGGGAATCCGTAATTTTTAAAACTTTTTATTATGTTAATTTGTGTAAAGTTCTATATAGTTACCTTTATTTAAAAGATTAAAAACATTTCTCCTTCAGGATGCAAACTGATATCGAAATCATCTATAAACTGATTGTTTATTTATTTTTTTGACTTTTAATTTAATGATAATAATACTCCGTAGTAACATCACCATAAAATTCGGGTTGATGGTCTTTTTGCTGCATATTTAAGTCGAATAACCTTTGTCCGTCTTTGAATCCCGTAAGTATATTCATGGAGTACCATCCATTATCCAGTGTAAGGGTTGTACAATTATCGTCATTAATAAGCGATATGTCTTTCAAATAACCGATTCCGACCACTTTTAACTGATTGCATGTACTTTGAAACACCCAACCTTCCGATAGTACTGTGGCTTCATCATCGTTTAAAACACTCTCTTTATTGACGGAAAGATTGAATGCATAATAATCTTCTATCACCCCTACTATCGGGATTGCTATTCCGGATGCTGTAATGACGTCTCCGTGTTCGGTTTCCACAAAATACTGTAGAATATCATTACCCTGCAAATTATTTTCCTGAAGGTATTTTGATAGAAGCTCGGGATTATAAATGACAAAACCTTTTAGTTCAGAGAATATTTTTTTCATATTGATCATTATTAAAGTTATAAAATGCCATCACACAAATCAACTCAATTTCACAATATATGATGTTTTCAGAGTATGATCTACTCTTATATATATTAAAAATTATTTCAAATCTATTGTTCTCTTCTTATTAAAAACTGATATACTTCGTCTTTGGACAAATCCCATTCGTATTTGCTATCGGGAATTTCTGCTAATGGTGTTTCAAGTAACGGATGTTCAGCCTGAGCATTCACCAATCCCTGTTCTTTTCTGATTTTTTCGATCATCCTGATTTCATAGGGAATATAATTCAGGGAAAGTATCTCAGAGAATTTATCTTTTAAGTCTAATGAACTGTAAATATGAAAATCACACATTTCAAAGAGCAATTCTTTTAGCAGTTCTTTATTTGTTGTTGACCAGTTATCTAGAAATTTTTTATAAATATTGTCTTCAGGCAAGATGGAATACAAATCCTGATTGATTTCTTTTGTTTTACTCAAATCATAAAGAATTGCCATAAACAGATGATGGGTTTCTTTGAATTTATATTTCTCTTTTTCCTCTTCAAACAACAATTGAAAATAGTCTCTTGCAAGTTTTGCCAGATCATCCATTTCCCAAAGAAAAGACAATCCGATTATACATCCAACCGATCTTGAGGTAACTTCTTTATAATTAAAAAGCTTTTGTAAAATATGTTCCTGCCACAACAAATAACGAGTGATGTATTTCCAACCTTCTTTTTGATCATTTAAAATAAGATGTTTTGGATGTTCTCCCGCATGTATTCCAATTCCTAATGTAAGGTTTCTGGCAATAGTTTCTTTGAAGCCGTCTTTAATATCATCCTGAATACTTTGTTTGATCAGGTCATAGTATTGATTGATTTCTGCTTCGCTGACATCTTCTTTTTTTGTTTTACTGATCTGTTTTTTAAACTCGCTTATTATTTTTTTATGCTCCATTTTTATTTATACTTCTGATTCCAGTTTTTCATTTTTCTCATTTGAGCTCTGTTGGTTCGCTTATCTACTTTATATCTAATTTCCCTGCTTCTTAAACCATGCGCTCTGATATCTCTGTCGATGGTATTAGCTGTTCTCACCATTGAAGCATCTACTTTTTGACCTCTTAAAGTTCCTTTATTTCTTACCTCATCCAAAATATTCTGAATATAATCGTCTCCTTTCTGCAGAGGGCTTAATCTTGAAGAATTGGCTTTCACTTCATATACATACACCTTTTTGGTTAAGGGATGCTGAGCAACGACGTCAATACCGTTTTGAGAGGCGTTTTTTATTTCGGCATATACCTTCCAGCCTCCTTTTTTCAAATTTGCAACAAAATCTCCTTCAGCAAGATCTCCGATAGGCGTATTATTAGGCATTAAACCTAAAACATCCAGCAATACATTGGAGTCTTTTACATAATTATATAATCCAAATCCTCCCAGTAAACCAATCGGGTCTTTACTTATATAAACTCCGGCATCAGGATCATAATATCTGAATCTGTTATAACATAAATCCGTTTCCTGATCATAATATTGTCCCTGATACTGAAAAGGTATGAAGTTATGATTTCCTTTTTCTTCTTTTGCATTTCCATAAATATTCAGCTCTCTTTTCCAGACCAGATTTCCGTCTTCATCAAAAGCCTGAATCGGAGTTCCTAAATAGTCGCTTATTATGGCAAACTTCTCCTCATTTACCAGTTTTGCCACAGGAGCATAGCTGCTTCCGTCATAAATCCAGGTAACAACATTTTCATTTGGCTCCGGATGATGCTGAAGTCTGCCGTCTTCGTTGATCTCAGTTAATGGAATATCGCCAATATCATAAGTCCATTCATGAAGCAATACATCATCATCCCAAATATAGCGTGTTATTTTCTGGTTTGCAATTTTCGAAATTCTTCTTCCCAGTGCATCATATTCAAAACCCACTTCTTTTCCGTCCGGTCTCTTCACTTTTGCCAACATTCCATTGGCGTTCCATGAATATCCCCAATCACCGGATTGCCATTCAGGTTTTTGCACTTCCTCCGGAGTATTTTCATTGACATTTGAAAGAATATTTCCATCGGGTAATTCTGTTTCTTTTAACCAGTCTGCCGCAATAGATTTGTAATAAGGATGGGTATCTTTTTCTTTTTCTTTCCTGTCGGATTTTATATTATTAACCGGGCGTTTGCTTTTTAACAATAAATTCCCTTCTCCATCATAGTGATAAAACCAGTTTTTATCCCGCATCAGTTTTCCGCCTTTGTCGTAGACACGATCTGTCTGTCTTGCACTTTCGTATAAGCAGCCTGTTTCATCCGGATTTTTATACTGGATTTCTCCATTTGAATATTCAGCGGCAACAAGGCTTCCGAATGCATCATAATCAAATCTGGTCCTTCCGCCGGTCACTCTGTCTAAAATCTGCAACAGCCGGCTTCCGGCTGCCCAATAATAATCTTTGTGGAAAGCTGTTTTGGTCTTATTTACCATCACTTTCTGGCTAATGGGCATCCCGATATGATCGAATTCAAAAATACTTTCGATACCACCGGTCATTTCCCGGGAAAAAAGCTGTCCGTTCCGGCTGACATTCAGGTCCATTTGCCAAGGCTGATGAATATCTTTTGTTGTGGCACTTACATTTTTAAGTTGGCCAAGATCATTGTATGAATATTCCACATCTGCTCCAAGGCTGCTTTTTAAGCCTATCAGATTTCCCTGACTGTCGTATTCATAATGAATAGAATGTTCTCCTTGTTTTTCGCTGGTTACCAATCCCAATGCATTTCTTTGGAATGTCACGCTGCTGTTTTCATTATCAGCTTTAATCAACATTCCGGAAGTATCATATTGATAAGCTTCCCAGGTTCCATCGGGGTAATGGGTTTGCGTTAATCTTCCTCCGAGATCATATTCGTAAAAAATACTTTTCCCGCGAGAAGTACGGCTTTGAGTGACTAATCCATCCTTATCTCTGACAAAGATTTTTTTCTGTCCGTCGAAGCCTGTTTCACCGATAACTTCATCGTTATTATCTCTTTCAAAACGGTAGATCTCTCCTTTTTCATTAGTAATACTCATTAAGTTTTCATACGCATCATAGCCGAATTGGAGCGTTTCTTCTTTTTTATATGTTAGTGCGTTTCTACGGACCTGACGTCTCAGGCTCCCCATTGGAGTATAGCTCATTAACCATTCTGCCTGTCCATCCGTAGCGTAAACAGGGAGATCATAGGCATCATAACGGAGTTTTAACGGTAACTGCCCATTTTCATTCACCTCAACCACTCTTCCCATTTTATCTCTGTTCCAAACTGTTCTTTTAAATGGTTTAGGGCTGAAGATCAACAATCTGCCATAATCATCATACTTCCAGTATTGTTCTCCTCCTATATTATTGGTTAACCTGGTCAACTGGCCTCTGTCATTATATTCGAAATGGGTTTCAATCTCCTGTTTTATGCTTTTTTCAGGTAATTTTTCATCTTTGAAATACTCATAATAAACACTTTCACCCGTTGGATCGGTGTAACTTCTGAGCCTTCCTTCTTCATCATAATTCCAGGTTTCTGAGGTTCCGGAAGGGGTAAAACGGGCAATAATCTGTCCGAACTCGTTATATTGATATTGATATGCTTCTCCGTCCGGACTGTGAAAAGTTGCAATATTTCCCATTTCATCATAGGTGTATCCCTGTACTTTTCCTTCCGGAGTTCCAATCATTTTTAATTCGTTGTGGGAAGTGTAATCATACCAGGTTTCACCTCCTTCACCATCTACTTCTTTGTAAACCAGATAATCTTCATCATAATAATAGCGTTCGGTCTTATGGTTTTGCTTTGGATACATAACTTCTGTATAACCTTCTTCTTCATTATAGCTTAAAATTCCTTCCATGTACCCGTCCATCCCCTTTGTATGAACTACTCTGTCTTTTTTATCATATTCCCAGGTATAAACCATTCCATTTCTGTTGGTACGTCTGATCACCCGATTGTGACCGTCATATTCAAATATGATGGCTTTTTTATGAATATCCCACACATGAGTAAGATTACCCTGTTCATCGTACTCATAGCGAACCTGAAGGTCTCTTTTATTTTTATAGCAGTAAAAAACTTCTGAAATTTTCTTAAGCTCCGGATGCATAGTCATTTCTATGCTAAAACCACTTTTAGCATCTCTGATACTTTTTAAAACAATGCTTCTGTCCTGGTAATCATATTCCCTTATGGTTCCGTCTTCATATTCAATATGAATTACTTTGAAGATTTCGCCTTCTGTACTGTGATGAAAGCGTTTATAGGTATAAATGTCTGTTCCTTTCCGAATGATCCAAATAGAGCTACTTGGGCGATACTGCCAGATTTTCTGACTTCTGTAGTAGGTTAATTCTTCTCCAACTTCCGGAATGGGAATTGGCATCGGCTGAAGTTCTTCAGGATGAATCCATGCTGCAACTTTATCTTCTTCATCAGGAACAATATAAAGATCATGGGAGTTAAAAGTATTATTTCCTAACATTCCATGTTTATACGGACGATCACTAAACCAGATATTTGTCCATTTTAAAGACGTTCCGCCTTCAATTTCAAAATCATCCCATTCAAACAACATGGCTCCGGAAGCAAAATTTACCGGTTCTAAGCCTACTTTACATAAAGCTCTTGAAATAGGATTGGTTTTTCCGAATTTTCCCTGTAAGATATGATTAAACTTGGTAATTCCTTTTCCTAAACTTTTGGTAAGGCTTCTCATTAATGCCATTCCGGCAAAACGCATCAGCATTTCTCCCGGAGTATAGACGTGAGGAACGAATGGTCCACCTACCAAAACAGGCCCTCCGGTATTAATCTGAATATAAAAACTTGAAAAATTATTATAAAATGCAAAGTAAGCCAGTGGATTTTTCTTCGGTTTATTAGGCATTGCCGGAAGCATGGTCATTCCAAACGGAAGCCCCATACAGGTAAGTACCTGTTGTGGCTGATTTCCACTCATTTTACTTCCTTGTCCCAAAACGGTCTGAGCTCCATAATAGACTTCTCCTTCGTGAGGTGCTTCCTGCGGAAAAGGAATCATATAAACGGGAATCAAAGAAGTGATGTGTTTGAAAGGTATCAGTACTCCCATTACACTGGTTGTTGTGGTAGCTTTATGCCTTCCATGTACATATATAGAACCTCCCATCGGAATACTTTCCGGAAGGTCGGGTTTCATTTTTCTGATAAATTCAGGAATCGGGATGCTGAATTTGATGTAATCCATAATGTCGAATACAATTCCTATAAAAGGATGTGGTAACGGCAATGGGATCAGCATGAATGATGGTGGCGGCGGAATAAGTGTCCAGTGGATATCAATAGCCAATACAATATCGAAATGTTTACTGGTATGCTGAATGGCTGTTGACGTAATGGCCGGAGTATTGACTTTGATAAGTTTAATTTTGCTTTCCGGTGCAGCGCTTTCTGCTGTTACAGAAGCTCCCCCGCTTCCACCGCTACCTGATTGTGATTGGCCGTTATCACCTCCTGCCACAGATTTCGCCATGGAAACAGGGTTCAGGGAATCAAAGTTATTTTTCATACCGTTCTTCCATCCCTGCGTTGTTTTTTCCCAACTTACGGAAGTAACGTCTGCAGAAACACTTAACGAGCGGTCCGGATTCATATCCGGTTTTCCCACTTTTATCTTTTTTATATTGGTTTTATTTGAATCTGCCATGATATTGTTTTGATTTGGGTTTAGGCTATTTTGGGCCTTTCTACGCTCACCGTCCAATCATCACCAAAATAATTTTTCATTTCATTGTCTAATGCTTTCTTTTTCTCTTTATCTCCTTCATATTTGATCATCAATAAGGAAGCTACAAACCTGAGGCTGCTTTGTTCCCGCGATGAAGGTTCCATTAATTTTGCCATCTCGAGACACTTTTCAAAATACTGGAGCATTTTACCTTTGGTTAAAACTGTGTCGTTAATCGTTCCTATGATCCTGTAACATTCTATGACCATCGCATATTCTCCGGTTGCCTGAGCTACTTCTGCTGCTTTTTCAAATGCCTTCTCGGCTTTGCTTTTTTTGGAATTTCCCAACAAATAGCTTCCGTAATTCATATACATCTGGATTTCCAGAGGGGAATTGGGTTCTACTGTTTTAAATATGATCTGAAAAGTGTCTTCTGCTTTTTCTTTTTTTCTGTCTGCTATGTAAGTTTGAGTAAGCATGAAAAGAGCGGATACTTCACCCTGCTTATTTTTTTGTTCCTGGGCCAGCTTTACTGCCATTTTAAGGGAAAGCTCTGCTTCTCTATATCTTGCTTTGCTTAAATGATTGCTGGCAATAAGGATCTGCTGTTGAAAATCTGTATCTGCACTGTTCTTTTTTCTGTTGGTATGTGCAGCCGTATTTTGCATCAATTGATGGATATCTACCTCAACCCTAAAGCTATGGGCCAATGAATTGTCCGGTAATGTTTTATAGGCATGATGCTCTGTCCATACCAGTTTCACCTCTTTATTCCCGGATTGTTCACATAAGGTGCACCATTCTTTTACCCAGCGTGATAATTCTTTTATATTACTGATCCTCACTGGTGCGATATAAAGGTATATTTTGGAATTTTTGAGGTGAGGAAATTTCTTTTTAAGCTCCAACAATGGATAAAAGGCTTTGTATGCATCTGTTTTTAATTGATCCCCGGAAAATCCGATTTCCCATTCCGGGATATCTTTTTCGCTTTTTTCTAGCATATCATAAAATTCCTTCCATTCTGACCATAGTGTCTCACCATACGAATTGGCTCCTTCAAATTCCTGATAATGAATCAGGAATATATCTTCGCCTTCATAATCTTCAGATAGCCTGGATTTCATAAACCCGTCAAATAAGTCAGTTTCATGTTTTTCCCCATGACAGATCAACATGGGAATGTTCTCATTCCTGGAAACTTCATGCTTCCATTGCCTGTTTAATTTGACCAGCTCTAAGTCTACCGGGTTCATGAGTATTAATTCAATTTTACAGTTCCACTTACGATATTGGTTTCACTACCTCCTCCGATATTAATTTTCGCACTGCTAAGGTTGGCTTCTGATTCTGCTCCCATAGAAAGTGTTTTCGTACCTATATCAAGCGTATCGGATTTGATACCCATCCCTGAAGTAGGATCTCCGTTTTCAGGACCTACGCCAATACCTATACTGGCAGTTCCTCCTACACCAATATTATCGCCCTGTACCATGATTTCTTTTCCTTTTATGGAAATATTTCCGTCTTTATCCATGAATATGGAACTTTGTCCACAAGTCAGTGTAATAGATATTTTACTGTCGATATTGATTTTTCCGGCTCCATCTAAGAACATACTGTTCTGATCTTTATCTACTATGGTAATTCCGCCTCCATCGTTAAGGCTTATGGTATGGCCGCTTTTACTGCTCAGGCTTTTTATATTGTTTCCTGCTCCGCCTCCGCCGCCAACTCCGCCATGAAACATTCCTCCCATTACGAAAGGACGGTCCGGATGATGATGGGCAAAGTTGACCACCACCTGATCTCCCACTTCCGGAATGGCCATAAACCCTCTATTTTTACTGACTTTCTCGCTACCTCCGCCATCAGGAGTCATTACTCTTATGAATTCTGTTGTGGTAGAACCATTCTGCCAATCGAACTGAACCTGAATTCTCCCCTGATTTAACGGATCCGTATTGGAAATCACTTTGGCAAATTGTGCCTCTGCTTTGGGAGCCTGAAATTCCGGACGTGGAATAAAACCTGTGTCTGAAGCTATAGCATCAAAAGTTCCCGTATAATATCCTCTTGCGTCTACTTCGTGATGTACTTCAGTGATCATCAGTTTTGTGAAATAAGAGGTTTCATTACTGTCAGTTTTGCGCATCTGAATATCTGCAATACATCCGGGATATAAAAAGGGAACTGTAGTAGCTCCTGAAGTCACAAACACATCCGAAGCCTTGCTTCCAGCGGTCCCTTTTTGGGAAGATTCCACATCCATAAAGGAAGATGCTTTAATAGGCGCTACTCTTAATGAAGGTGTTGTAAATGTTTTTTCTGATATTTCGTATGCACGTTTGGCGATATCTGAGGTATGATTGATTTTTGAATTCCCGGCAGTCAGCTTTTCATTTTTACTGCTGTTATACCCATAGAAACTGGGGTTTACGTGCTGTGCTTT